>DASVTZ010000051.1 GCA_036387335.1 Longimicrobium sp. | reverse complement strand
GACAACAGGATAACGACTTAACCCATCTATGGCCGCTCCGGGCGCGTTGTACACGCTTTCGGGGCGGCTTTGTTGCATCTTCATGTAGGGCAACTGGTTACCGATCTGTGTCAGCGACCACTGTCGAACCCCTACTGTGTGAAACTAGAGGTTCTCGGTGACCCAGTTCGTCATCATGGTGAAGAGGTGCTGCGAGGTGACGCCGCCGGAGATGCCGTGGTTGCGGTTCGGGTACATCATGAAGTCGAACTGCTTGTTGGCTGCCTGCAGCGCGTTCACCAGCTGCGTCGAGTTCTGGAAGTGCACGTTGTCGTCGCCCGTGCCGTGCACCAGCAGGAAGCGGCCGCGCAGGCCGCCCGCGTTGCTCACTGGTGCGTTGCGGCGGTAGCCCTCGGCGTTCTCGCGAGGGGTGCGCATGAAGCGCTCGGTGTAGATGGTGTCGTACAGGCTCCAGTCCACCACCGGCGCCACCGCGATCCCGGCTTTGAACGGGCTGCCCGGCGCGAACATCGCCGATGCCGTCATGAAGCCGCCGTAGCTCCACCCCCAGATGCCGATGCGGCTCGCGTCCACCCACGGCTGCGTCGCCAGGTAGCGCGCGGCCAGGATCTGGTCCGCGGTCTCGACGGCGCCGAGCTTCAGGTAGGTGGCCTTCTTGAAGGCGCTGCCGCGCGCGCCGGTGCCGCGGTTGTCCACGCTCACCACCACGTAGCCGCGCTGCGCCAGCATCTGGTGCCACAGGTAGCGGGTGCCGCCCCACGAGTTCATCACCGTCTGCGAGCCGGGACCGCCGTACACGTACATCAGCACCGGGTACTTGCGGCTGGCGTCGAAGTTGGCCGGCTTGATCGTCCACCCGCGGAGCTCCGTGCCGTCCGGCGCGCGGAATGAAAAGAACTCCGGCTTGCGGACGCCCAGCGATTCCACGGTCTGGCGGACGCGCGCGTTGTCCACCAGGGTGCGCACCACGGCGCCGTCGCCGGTGTTGTGCAGGCGGATCACCGGCGGCGTGCCGGCGCTGGAGTAGGTGTCCAGGAAGTACGGCGAGCCGGTGGAGATGCGCGCCGCGTGCGTGCCGGGCTCGCGCGTCACCTGCTGCTGCCCCGTCCCGTCAAGCTTCACGCGGAAGAGCTGCGTCTGCTCGGGGGTGGGGGCGTGGGCGCCGAAGTAGACGCGGCCGCCCCGCTCGTCCACCGCGGTGATGCCGGTGACGTCCCACTGCCCGCGCGTGATCTGGCGGACGTTGCGGCCGTCGCGGCTCACCAGGTACAGGTGGTTGAAGCCGTCGCGCTCGCTGGTGAAGAGGAAGTCGCGCCCCCCGTTCACCCAGTGGAAGTCGTCATCCACCTCCACCCACGCGGGATCGGTGTCGGTGAAGACGGTGCGGCTGGCGCCCGTGCGCGCGTCGGCCAGCATCACCTCCAGGCGGTTCTGGTGCCGGTTGAGGCGCTGGATCACGATCTCGGTGGGCGACTCCGCCCACTCCATCCGCGCCAGGTACACCTCCGGATCGTTCCCCGTGTCCACCCAGCGCGTCGCCCCGCCCGCGACCTCGACGATGCCAACCTTTGCGATGGCGTTAGGGGAGCCCGCCTTGGGGTAGCGCAGGCTGACGACTCGCGAGTAGGCGCTGTCCGTCTCGTTGATCCAGTTGAAGGTCTGCTCGCGGCCGGCGTCCAGCCGCCAGAACGCGATGCGCGCCCCGTCCGGGCTCCAGCGCCACCCGTCCTGCAGCCCCAACTCCTCCTCGTACACCCAGTCGAAGGTGCCGTTGATGATCTGGTTGCTCCCATCCTGCGTCAGCCGCGTCTCCCGCCCCGTGGCCAGATCGGTGACGTAGATGTCGTGGTCGCGCACGAACCCGATACGGCGCCCATCGGGCGAGAGCTTGGCGAACATCTGCCACCCCGGCCGGGTGGAGGCGGGGGTCAGCCGTCCCGTGTCCAGGTCGTAGACGTAGTAGATCCCCTTGGTGTTCTCGCGCCACACCGGCTGCGAGTTGGTGTAGAGGAGCAGCTTCCTCTCGTCGGGGGTCCAGCTGTAGTCCTCGATCTCGATGGGCTTCTGCTGGCCCGCCGGCACCAGGCGCGAGCCGTCCACCAGGCGCGTCTTGGTGCCCGTGCGCGCGTCCTCGGCCACCAGGTCGGTGGTCCCGTCCGGGCGCGCGTCCACGTACGAGTAGCGCTGCCCGTCGCGCATCCACTGGAGCGCGGGGAGCCCCTCCGTGCGGAAGTCGCGCCCGGCGAAGATGCGCTCCACCGAGAGCGTCTGCTGCGCCCGCGCGGGCGCGAGCGCGGCGAGCGCAAAGATCCCGGCTGCGATGGCCGGGCGGGCCCGTGTCAGCATGTATTCCTTGCGGCGGTCGTTGGAATTTTCGTGGGCGAGTGGCGTCACATGATGCCGGTTGGTACGGCGCCGCGCCAGAGAGGTTCCGGGTCCATGCTGAAATTTTAACACTGGAGGGCGTGAGTGCGTTGGTACGGCCGGGAGTGCTTGATCCGGTTCAACTAGACGCCTATGATTCTCAGCGCACTTTGAGCCTTAACGTTTGAATCGCCAGCCGGGGCATGAAGATGGACACGAATCCACGCCCTATTACTGGGCCCTGGGACGAGGGCTTCACGCTCGACGTACACACCGTCAGCGCGGAGTATCTCGGGGACGATCTTAATGGACATCCGCAGTTCGATACCACGCGGTCCGAGATCGGCGAGGCCCTCTTTCGGCTGAAGTACCGAGGCGAAAGGGACGCGAGTGCAACTCTGGCGAACGTTGCCGCGGAGTTCGTGCGGCTGCGAGGCTTCGCCGTGGATGTGGTTGTGCCCGTTCCGCCCAGCAGGGTACGTTCCTTCCAGCCGCTCGCCGCCATCGCGTCCCGTCTGGCAGCGAACCTCGGTGCCGGTTACGATCCCAAGAGTCTCCGGAAGATCAGGGACACTCCCGAACTGAAGAGCATGGCCGATATGGCTGACCGCGAAGCCGCGCTGGCCGGTGCTTTCGAGGTCCGCGGGAGCGCTCTCACGGGGAAGCACATCCTTCTGTTCGACGACCTGTATCGCTCCGGCGCAAGCATGAGAGAAGCGGCCCGAACCCTGCGCACGCAGGGAGGTGCCGCGTCGCTCAGGGCACTCGCTCTCACCCGAACGAGGAGCAGATCATGACTCGCGTTTTCCTCGGCGGATCGCGAAAGGTTTCGCGGCTGAACGAGTCGATCCGCGCGCGGCTCGGCGAGATCGTCCGCCGGAAGCTGCCGGTTGTGGTCGGCGATGCGAACGGCGCGGACCGGGCGATGCAGCGGCAGCTGGCCGAGTGGGGGTACCGGGACGTGGTCGTGTACTTCGTGGGCTCGGCTCCCCGGAACAACGAGGGTGGCTGGCCAACGCAGCACGTGCCGACGCCGCCCTCCGTGCGGGGCTTCGACTTCTACTCCGTGAAGGACCGCGCGATGGCGGAGGCGGCCGAGTGCGGGCTGATGCTGTGGGATGGGGTAAGCCGCGGGACTCTCGCCAACGTCGAGACGCTGGTCAGCGCGGGAAAGCCGGTAGCCGTCTACGTAAGCCCGCTCCAGCGCTTCACGAACGTGCTCACCCCTGCGGACCTGGAGACCTTGGCGGGGAGTCTAGCGCCAGAGCCGAAAGCCGAGGCGCAGACGGCGTTCGCTCTTCCGGCGAGTCAGCCTCCCGCTCGAAGGAAGACCGCATAAGGCCACAGCGTCCCATGCTGTTGCGGCTCCAGGCGAGCGCTTATCTTCGCAGGACCGCCCCCGTTCCACGCCTCCCATCCCACACGGACACGCATGCACACCCACGCTTCAGGCGCGGCACTCCCGGACAACGATCCCGGACCCGGTACGGACCGGC
>DASVTZ010000050.1 GCA_036387335.1 Longimicrobium sp. | reverse complement strand
CGCCGAGGGCCGGGCATTGGGCGATACGACGACACTTGCGGACCCGTCCGTGGTCGCGCGGCTAAAGACGGAGTACGAAGGCCGGGAGGGATAAATCTCCTTCCGAGGTGCAGTGAGGCGCCGCCCGCGAAGGTGGCGCCTCTTTCTTTGTCCGCGGCTCCGCACTAGTCCA
The DNA here is from genome assembly GCA_036387335.1 of Longimicrobium sp. Taxonomy (NCBI): domain Bacteria; kingdom Pseudomonadati; phylum Gemmatimonadota; class Longimicrobiia; order Longimicrobiales; family Longimicrobiaceae; genus Longimicrobium; species Longimicrobium sp. The sequence continues at coordinate 1,677 of DASVTZ010000050.1, read as the reverse complement.
CACCTCGGCGCTCGGGCTCATCTTAGTCCCTTACCAGCAAAATCCTGCGCAAATGTGCGATGATTTACGCAGGGATGCAGGCGAGAGCTGGGATGATGGACCCCTCGCGCAGCCGGGATGCGGCGGCGACGACGCGGCGTCCCAAGCGGGTGAGGTAGTACCTGTAGGTGCCTCGTACGCTCTTGATCAGCCGGTGCATGCGCAGGCGCTTGAGCTGCCGTGAGAGCTGCGGTCCGCTGAGATGCGCGAGGATGCCGCGTAAATCGCGGACCTGGAAGCCGCGCAAGTTGAATTCGCCGCGGGCGAGGGTGAGCAGGAGTTCACGGTCCCTGGCGTCGAAGAAGTTGAGACCGCGCCAGCTGCGTTTCTCGTCGTGGACCGGTTGCGAGAGGCGTTCGAGGTGCCGGCGCCCGGTGCTGTCGTCGTCGAGGCTGGAGAGGAATTCGAGATAGCGGCGGTTGGCGGCCCCGAGGAGATGGGCAAGGGCATCCAGGCTGTAGAGGGTCTTCCTGACGGAGGCGAGCTTGGTCTCGCGGCTGCCGTCGCGGTGTTCCACCGTGCGGTGGTGCTTGAAGAAGGAGACGTCGTTGGTGACGGTCTCGATGCGCAGGACATGGCCGAACTTGTCATACATCTTGAGGGCTGAGCGGCCCATCTGGTGGCGGATGCGGGTGCCCTGGATGCGGGTGTTGAAGTCGTTGCCGACCTCGCCGAGGTAGCGCGGGTCGAGCTTCTTGCCCAGGAAGGTGGCGACGTGCTCGGCGCGGACAGCGTGCACGGCGGTACGGACCAAGTGACCGTAGAGCGGAGCCAAGTCCTCGCGGCGCTTGAAGACGATGTCGGTGGCGTACTCGACCTGCGCGAGGCTCCAGTGGTAGCCGGCGTGGAACTCGGCGGCCGCGGGGCAGAAGCTGCGGGCAAAGCGGTCGAGCTTGCGGTGCAGCGTCAGCGGCTTCAGGTGATCGGCGATCTGCTGCGCCCGCGCGAAATCGTCGATCTCGATGAACGCGTTGTCGAGAAGCTTGTAGCCGATCCGGTGCCGCTTCAGCCGTGAGGCCAGCCAGTTGTGCCCATTCATGCAGAACTGCAGGCGGAAGGGTGCCCAGGTCGGTACGCGCAGGTGGCAGAGCCCGAGATCGGGATCGATGAAGTAGAAGTAGTAGTGGAGACACTTGCCGCTGTCGGGCTTGAGAAACGTCTTTCCAGAGAGCTTGTCATGCCAGGGCTGGAACGACGAGCAGGTCTCCATGGCGCTGAAGATGTGCACCAGACCCGGATGGGTGCCGCGCTGGGCCACGATTTCCTGGACCCGGTCCTCCTTGCGGAAGGAATCGATCCGCCGGATGAACTCGATCTTCAGGTCGTTCTCCTGCGCCAGGCGCTCCGCATTTGCACGGATGGCATCACGCAGGGGCTGGGCGAACTGAGGGAAGTCGAAGATCCGGATGCGGCGCCGGTTCAGTTCCCGCGTGAACGCCTGGGCGTGGCAGATGTCGGGGAGCGTGCCCGTGATGAGGATGCGGTCGAAGCACGAGAGCATGCCGCGGATGCGAGTCGCGTAGCGGTCGGTGAGCATCGGAGTGATCCTGTCGCAAGCTTCTGGACAGCACCACCCTGATCACTTAACCCGAGCGTGTCAAGCGAAAACCTGTTTGGTACCGGCTACGCCGGGTTAGG
>DASVTZ010000049.1 GCA_036387335.1 Longimicrobium sp. | reverse complement strand
GCCCGGTCCGGGATCTTCGGCGCGGAGCGAAGGATCTACTGCGCGTGGCGGGGGGCTTGTCGTCGGTGGCTGGATCCTTGGCGCGCCGCAGCAGGCCGGCCGGTGGGGCGGGCTCGCTCAGGATGACCGCGGGCGGGCTTTACGTGTTTACAGTGGCGAAATTATTCGCGACTGGAAAAGTTTTCAGGTTGTGCGGTACAGGCGGAACTCGGGGATGATCTCGCCATCGGCGCCGATGGCGACGGGGCGGTCGCCGGTGCCGGGGGCGGCGCTCCAGCGGATCGCGTCGCCCTCGGCGTCCAAGAGCGCGAGGTAGCGCGCGATGCCGGCGTGGGTGGTGTCCGCATGCAGGTAGAAGCGGTTGCCCAGGTGCTTCACCCAGATCCAATCGTCGCCGTCGTAGAGGTCCTCGTCGCTGGTGGAGGTCTCGCGGATCACCTCGCCGTCCGAGGAATCGGCGTGCCAGGCGCGCAGGGCTTCGTGGAACTCGTCGCGCGGGATCGCCGACCTGCGCGGGACGTGCTCCATCCCCCCCGAGAAACGCCCCCTCACGGGTGCCGCGCCTCCCGCCAACGCTCCGGCACCCAGAGCTGCTCGTCGAGCGGCAGGTCCACGCGCAGGTTGGAGTACTCCTCGTGGAACACGCGCGCGCCGCCCGCGACGATCTCCACTTCCATGGCGACCCATCCCCCGCCCGCGCGCTCGTAGCGGTTGAAGCGCAGGTCCTGCGCGGGCCCGCCGTTGGGGGAGGGCGACAGCAGCCTCACGAAGACGAGCCGCTCCGCGTCCACCCAGAACTGTTTGCTGGCCGTGTCGCCCTCGGCGGCGCCCACCACGTAGGCGGGGCGGCCCTGCCAGACGGCGCGGTGGAAGCGGCTCGTGTCGAAGCCGTCTTCGCGGAGGATCTGCGCGGTGCGCTCAGGGGGCTGGGCGTACACGTCGAAGCCGAGCGTCATCAGCTCGTTGCGGCCCTTCTGGCGCCGCGCCAGCGTGTCGCCGGTAAAGGTGTAGGTGCTGTCGCCCGAGAAGATCACCCCTCGCCCATCGCCGCGCTCGATGCGCAGGCGTCCCGGGATGGCGCCGTACTCCTGCCACGTCTCCTCTCGCGGCGGGCGGCCGGGAGGGGAGAAGGTGGTCTTCTGCGTGAAGGCCAGGGTGCGGTACCAGCGCCCGGCGTAGCGGCCGTGCATCGCGCGGATCAGCGACTCGCCGTCGGTGACGGCGGCGCCCGGCCCGGCCGTCGCCGCGGGGGCGCATGCGGAGGCCAGGAGGGTGGCGGCCAGAATCAGGGTGCGGAGCTTCATGGGATGCGGCGATGTAGTGCTTTCCGGTCACGTCTCGTGTGCGTGCGGGAAGCTAGCGTGCGGAGCGCCGTGGTGCCAGAACGTGTGGGGGATTCGCGCGGGGTGGACGGTACGGGGGCGGGCGGTGGGGCGAGGGCGGGCACGGGCGGCCACGCGGGGCCGCCCCTACGGGTGTGGGTGCACGGGGCGGGGGTGGGGTGGCGGCGAGGGTGGGCAGACACGCAGGTCTGCCCCTACGGAGATCGGGTCATGGGCGGGCACGGGCGCGATGAATCGCGCCCCTACCGGATTTGCGCAACGCACGCGCCGTCCTCCCCCTCACCCGCCCTGCACCCCCGCAGGCGGGGGAGGGGGCCGGGGGGAGGGGCCCTCCCTACTCCTTCACCACAGGCGCGATGCGGTCGCGGTCGGTGTCGAGGGCGCGTTCGACCCACAGGACCTGCACGAGGGTCCAGACCAGGAGGACGAGCGGGAGGGCGAGGAGGAGGCCTAGGAAGCCGAACATCCCGCCGAAAAGGACCAGGGCGAAGAGGGTGATGAAGGGGTGGATCTCGGCGCTCTGCTTCATGGCGAAGGGGGTGATGACGTACCCCTCGATCTGCTGGATGGCGAGCGCGGCCAGGGCGGTCCATCCCCCCTTGCTGGGGTCGTCCATGAAGGCGACCAGGGTGGCGGTGCCCCCGCCGACCCACGGGCCGACCAGCGGGATGAACTCCAGCGTGCCGTTCAGCAGCCCCAGCAGGAGCGCGTTGGGGACGCCGATCAGGTAGAAGAGGATGATGCTGAGGATGCCGACGCACAGCATGGCGATCGCCGTCCCTTTCAGCCACCCCACCAGCCGCTCGCCCAGCAGCTGGAAGACGCGGTACACGGCCGGCCGCTGGTCCGCGCGGACGAGGCGCAGCACCGGGTTCATCAGGTTCTCGTTGGGGTTCGCCAGCGCGAAGAGGGCGCCAAAGAACACCACCACCGGGATGAACAGCGCCTCCAGGAAGCTCATCGCGCTCCCCACGGCGTTGGCGTTCCCCACGGCGCCAGGCTTCACGAGCTGCGCGGCGCGGGGAATGCGAATGGGGGCGCCGGTCTGCTGCCGCAGCCACACCTCCCACTCCTTGATCTGCTGCTCCAGCCCCGGCCCGCGGCCCACCATGTCCCTGAGCTGCCCCACCAGAACGGGGAGCCCAAAGGTCAGCAGCGCCGCCACCCCGCCGATCACCAGCACCCCCACCAGCGCCGCCAGCCACTTCCGCTCCAGCGGCAGCTTCCGCCCCAGCGCGTTGAGACCCACGGCCACGATCGCCGCCGCGTAGATCATCAAGAGGACCTGCGCGATCGTGTCGAAGAAGCGGAACAGGATCGCCAGCCCGAACGCGAGCGCCACCGCCTTGTAGATGTGCTCCGGCTGGATCCCAACCAGCCTGGGCCCGGTGTGCGCGGCCACCGCGTCGGCGGAGATGGTGGGCTGGGCGGCGGGTGTCGGTTGGTCTGGCATCGGTGGCGGCGGTGGTGGGGAGAAACCAACAGCGGCTTCACACAGAGACACGGAGGAAAACGGAAAGAACGGGCAGGAGAAGTTCTCCGTGCCTTTCCCCTTACCTCCGCGCCCTCTGTGTGAGAC
>DASVTZ010000048.1 GCA_036387335.1 Longimicrobium sp. | reverse complement strand
CTACATCTCTCAACGGATGGCTCTTGCGTGGCGGTGCGGGGAAGGCGCCCGCGAGGTCGGTGCGGGCCTACCATTGTAACCGAAGCCGCTCCCCGGCCACAAGCACCCCGCCGCACGCCGTCCCCGTTGTCCACCGCGCGGGCTCACCTTATCGTCCCCCCATGACCGCGCCCCTGTACCTCGAACACGATCCACCGCCCGCCCTCGCCGCCCGCGTGGAGTGCCTGTGGACGCTGCGCTCGGACGGGCCGCTGCCCGCCCCCGCGCTCAACCGCGTGCTGCCGGACGGGTGCATCGACCTGATCTTCGACCTCGGCGATCGCCCGCGCGGCTATGCGGTGGGCGCCATGACGCGCGCGGTTCCCGTGCACGTGGCGGGGCGCGTGGAGATCGTGGGAGTGCGCTTCCGGCCGGGCGGCGCCGCGCTGGGCTTACCCGCGGGCGAGCTAACGGACCTGGACGCGGGTTTGGACGAGCTGGGGCTGGGCTCCCTGTGCGCGCCGGTGCTGGACGCTGGCTCCGCGCTCGCGGCCGTGCCGGTGCTGGAGGAGGTGCTCGCCGCGCGCTTCCGGGACGCGCCTGAGCCGATCGCTGCCGCGGCGTGGGCGCGCCTGCGCTCGACGGCCGGCGCGCTCCCCGTGCGCGAGCTGGCGGCGCAGCTCGGGGTGGGCGAGCGGCGGCTGCAGCGCATCTTCCACGATCACGTGGGGCTCACCCCCAAGCAGGCTGCGCGCGTGGCGCGGCTCAATGCAGCGATCGCGCTGATGGCGCGCGCGGAGCTTCCGTTGGGGCGCGTGGCGCTGCGGGCGGGCTACTACGACCAGGCGCACTTCAACCGCGAGTTCGCGCGGCTGGCCGGTGTGGCGCCGCACGTTTGGCGCGCCGAGCGTGTCGCATCCGTACAAGCGACCGCGGCGGGGGCGCCGTAAGGTAATGCGATCATCCCACTCACCTGAACCGAAACGACGCCTATGCCCACCATGAAGAAGCTGACCCCGATCCTCTACGTCGAGCGGATCGAGCCCGCGATCCCGTTCTGGGTCGACCGCCTGGGCTTCGAGCGAACCGCCGAGGTGCCCCATGAGGAGCATCTCGGCTTCCTGATCCTGGAAAAGGACGGCGTGGAGGTGATGTACCAGACGCGCGCCAGCGTCCAGGCCGATGCTCCCGCCGTCGCGGAAGGGCTGACGATGGAGGGCTCGCTCCTCTTCATCGAGGTGGACGACCTGGACGCGGTGGAGCGCGCGCTGCAAGGGGTGGAGCAGGTGGTGCCGCGGAGGAAGACGCCCTACGGCGCCGATGAGATCTTTGTGCGCGAGCCCGCGGGGAACCTGGTTGGCTTCGCGCAGTTCGGGAGCTGATGAAAGCCTCACACAGAGCCACAGAGGGGTACGGAAAGAACAGAGAAGGGGTTCTCTGTGCCCTTTCCGTTTCCTCCGCGTCTGTGTGTGAGGCTTTTCTGTACTACCGCCGCTTGTTGCGCCGCTCGAAGACGACTTCGTCCGCCACGATCATGTAGCGGATCATGCGCTCGTGCGCCTCGGGAAAGACTTCCTGGCGGTCGCGGAAGCGGTCGTTGCTGACGATGGAGGCATCCAACTCGCGGGCGAAGGCGAGGAGGAAGTAGTCCGCGTCGGTGCCGGCGGGGGCCTGGCGGATCTTGCCATCGCCCACCTGCTGCTCGTAGAGGGGCCGGTTGTCGATCTGGTGGCGGAGCGCCGCGTCCACCACCACGATCGGCCGGTATCCTTCTTCGATCAGCTTTTCGACCACGATGTCGATGTTCTGCAGCCGTGCCCGCTCGCCTTCGCCGGAATGGGCGACGTTGGAGCCGTCCACCAGCGCGATGGGCTTCTCTCCCGCATGGCGCGGCACGCGCTCCTCCGGCTGCTGCTCAGGTCCTTCCGGGTGCTCCTGCTGATCCGCCATCCGTCCTTTCGCCTTCGTTGTAACCCCCCGCGCCCGCCGATCGTGGACCGCATGTGATTGCACAGGCGGTGCCAGCCTCCCGGACGCCCCCTGAGTGGGATCGCGCAACCCTGGGATCACCCGTCCGTCCCCGTGCGCTTCGGGTCGTCGCACAGGCGATCGGCGAGCCAGGTGGCGGCGTAGGCGATGGCGTCGGGGGGGAGGATGTGGCCGGCGTTCCACCAGCGCAGCTCCTTGGGCTCCTGCGCGGCGGCGAAGAGGCGCTCCGCCTGGTCCGGGCGGATGGTGCGGTCGCCGCGGCCGTGCACCATCAGCAAAGGGCGGCCGTCCAGCTTGCGGATGGCGCGCAGCGGGTCCGCGACGGTGCGCGCGACGGCGGCGAACGGCGTGCCGGACGGGAGGTCGCCGCCGGCCGCGAGGACCAGGGCTTGGACGGAGGGATCCTGCGCCGCCAGCAGCACCGCCAGAAAGGAGCCCAGCGAGTATCCCGCCACCGCCAGCCGATTTCCGTCCACCTCGGGGCGGGCGGCCAGGTAGCGGAGCGAGAGGGAGCACTCGGAGACCGCCTGGCGCCAGATCTTCATCAGCGCCAGCGGGTTGCGGCTCGCCTGCGCCTGCACGGGGTCGTTGCGGGTGCCGTGCAGCGGGAGGTCGATGGAGAGCGAGGCGATCCCCCGCTTGAGGAGCGCGGCGCCCACGCCCTCGCTCATGTGCTCCTTGCGCGACGTGTAGCCGTGCAGGAGCAGCGCGGCCGGGGCGGGCGTGCGGTCGCGGGGCACCAGCAGGACCGCCGGCACCGGATCGCCCGTGGTGCGGAAGTCCACCACGATCCTCCGCCCGCCGCCCCACGGTCCCTCGGAGCGCGTTGTCTGATGGATCTGCTTCTTGAACATGCGCCCCGTTTTCGGCAAGAACGCTGCCGGGAGCGGGTCACCGCTTGTTGTGGGGGAGGCGCGCGGGTAAACTTGGCGGGGACACGTTCTTCCTTCACCCGATGGACATCAGAATGCGTTTCTTTGCGGGGTTCGCCCTCATCGTCCTCCTGGCCGCGTGCGGCGGAGAGGACTTCGATCCCGGCCAGTACGACGTCACCGGCCGCTGGACCGGGACCACGCTCGCGGACACGTCGCGCTACGACTTCGACCTCGATCTCACGCAGAGCGAGGAGGACATCTCCGGGAGCGGCACGGTGCGCGTGCGGGGGCAGACGGTGCAGGTGCGGGTGGACGGCGTCTTCGGCTTTCCCAACGTGGACCTGACGCTCAGCGCGCCCGGGTTCGTGCCGCTGACGTTCGATGCCGCGTTCCGGCGGGACACCATCGCGAAGGCCAGCGGGTCGACGCCGGCCGTGCTGCGCGAGAACCGCCACGCGATCCTGGGCTCGCTGACCACCTCCGCGCTGGAAGGCGTCCCGCTGCTGATCCAGCGCGACACGCTCTGACGCTGGACCCATCGGGGCCCCGCGGCGTACACATCCGCCACACCCCCAACGCGGAAGATCGATGCTGAAGAAGACCCTCGTGGCGGCCGGCCTCGCCGCCCTCCTCGCCGCGCCCGCCGCGGCGCAGTACGACGTCGCCGCCCCGGCGCCCGCCCGCTTCGACCGCGCGGCGACCGGGCGCGCGACGCTGGCGCACCTCCAGAACCTGATCCGCATCAACACCCAGAACCCTCCGGGGAACGAGGCGCTGACGGCGGCCTACTTCGACTCCGTCTTCCGCACCGTGCCCGGCGTGGAGACGCACGTGCTGAACGTGGCTCCGGGGCGCGCCAACTTCGTGGCCCGGCTCCGCGCGGGGCGCGCCACCAAGCGGCCCGTCGTCATCATGGGGCACATGGACGTGGTGGGCGCCGACAGCACCAAGTGGGAGACGAACGCCTTCGTCCCCACCATCCGCGGCGCGCACCTGTACGGCCGCGGCGCCATCGACGACAAGGGGATGCTCGCCGCCGCCCTCGTCGCCATGCAGGAGCTGGCGCGCGACCGCGGGCGGATGACGCGCGACGTCATCTTCCTGGCGACGGCGGCGGAGGAGGGCGGCCCACCGGTGGGGATCGACAGCGTGGTGGAGCATCACCGCGAGCTGCTGGGCAACGCCGAGTTCGCGCTCAACGAGGGCGGGCGCATCCGCGTGCGCGACGGCGCCATCCGCACCGTCAACATCCAGACGACCGAAAAGGTCTACTACAACGTCGTGGCCACGGCGACGGGAACGGGCGGGCACGGCTCCGTCCCGCTCCCCGGCAACGCGCTGGCGGCCCTCGCCCGCGCCGTGAACCGCGTGCACGAGTGGAAGCCGCCCGTGCGCCTCATCGAGACGACGCGCCTCTACTTCAACCGCCTCGCGGCCACGGAGCCGGACGCGGAGATGCGCGCGGCGATGCAGGCGCTGACGGCTCCCGGCGCCACGCAGGCGCAGATCGACGCGGCCGCCGCCACGCTGTCGCGCGAGCCGCTGCACAACGCGGTGCTCCGCGCGGGCGCGTCGCTGACGCTGCTGAACGGCGGCTTCCGCGCCAACGTGATCCCGTCCGAGGGGAAGGCGACCTTCAACGTGCGCATCATCCCCGGAGACGACATCCGCCAGATCGTGGCGGAGATGAACCGCGTGGGCGGCGAGCCCTCGGTGCGCTTCGAGCTGGAGGGCGACCCCCTCCCCGCGCCCGACCCCTCGCCCGTCTCCACCGACCTGTACCGCTCGATGGAGTCGGCCGCGCGCGCGATGGTGCCGAACGCGGTGGTGCTCCCCTTCATGTCCACCGGCGCCACGGATGGCGCCATCCTGCGCGGCGCGGGGATCCCCACCTACGGCATCCTCCCCATGCCGCTCGCCGACGAGGACGAGCTGCGCATGCACGGCGACAACGAGCGCGTGCCGGTGGCCGCGCTGGGGTGGGCGACGGAGTATCTGTACCGGGTGCTGAGCGGGGTGGTGCGGTAGGGGAGGGCCCCCACCCCCCGACCCCCTCCCCCGCAATGCGGGGGAGCGTGGGGGAGGGGGAGAACTGCGGGTCCGGGCCCGACATCGGCGGCGCGAGTCCGCGAAGGCGGACTTCCTGCTGTTGTTGCCGCGACTTCAGTCGCCGGGCCTTGCCAAGCACTGCCTTTCAGCCCGGTTCTTGCCCATTTCGAATCCCGACGCGCATGCGCCGGGATTCGTCGTTTGGGGCGATGTCGTTGCGGCGATTATGGTTGCGAGTCGCGGGGGTGCGGCGCGTGGGCGCGGGTCTGTCCTCCACGGCGGACGGTCACTTCTACCAACAAGGGACAGGGGAACATGAAGAAGGGAATCTTTGCGGGGCTGGTGATCGCGGCGGCGGCGCTGGCGGGGGCGGGGGGCGCGCAGGCGCAGAGCACGATTCCGATCTCCGTCGAGGGGCGCCTCGACCTGGGCGTTCCGGTCGGCGACGCGGCGGACGTGCTGGAGCCGGGGGTCGGGTTCGGGATCACGGGTGCGTTCCAGCTCACCCCGCTCTTCGGGCTGTACGGCGGGTGGAGCAGCTTCGAGTTCGACGTCGATGACCTGGACGACGAGCTCACGTCGGACGGCTTCGAGCTGGGCGGACGGGTGACGCTGGGAACCGGCGGCGGGATCTACAACCCGTACTTCCAGATCGGCGCGCTCTTTCAGGACGACGAGACGGGGATCGAGGCGGGCTTGGGCGGCTTCTACCCGGTCGGGCAGAACCTGTCGCTGACCCCGATGGTGCGCTACCGCAACATCGACGAGCTCGACTACGTGACGATCGGCGTGGGGCTCAACCTCCGCTTCTGAGCCGTCCAACCGAAAAGCGGTCTCACGCGGAGGCGCGGAGGCGCAGAGAGAACTTCGCGCCCTCTCCTCTGCGTCTCCGCGTCTCCGCGTGAGCCTGCAGTTAAAGAGGCCGGTCCCAGGAAGGGGCCGGCCTTTGGCGCTGATACGGACGGGGCATGCCCGGTGCGATTGCGAGCGGCGAAGCGCATCAAAAGGAGGATCTCGTGCTGCTGGACCATTCGCACCCGGACTGCACCGGAAGCTGGACGCTCCACGGCGAGGGCCGCGGCGCGTGCACGGTTGCGTGCGCCCGTTGCGGAGCCGCGTACCCTCGCAGCGCCTGGGCCGAGGACGCCGGCGAGCGCGAGCACGAGCTGGCGAGCCTCCTCGCCTTTCTGGAGCGGCGCGGACGCGCGATCCTCGCCGGGATCAGAGCGCCCGGCCCCTCCTCGCGCTGGACCAAGCTCCACGGCGAGCCCTGACCACCCCCAGCAGACGAGCCGGATGACGTTCGACGCAGAACGGGACCTTCTCCACGAAGCGTACGCCCTTCCCGCACTGACCCACCGCAAGTTCACGCACGCGGAGCTGTGGCAGATCCTCGGCACGCTGGTGGAGGAGGCCGGGTGCCTTTCGCGCGAGGAGATCGGGCGCTCGGCGGAGGACCGGCCGCTCTACGCGGTGCGCTTCGGAAGCGGGCCCCTGCGCGTCCTCCTCTTCAGCCAGATGCACGGCGACGAGCCGAGCCACACGATGGGCCTCGCCGACCTCCTCTGCTACTTCGCGCGCGAGCCGGACGACGAGCGGGTGCACCGCATCGCCGAGGGGCTGACGATCGCCGCCATCCCCATGCTGAACCCCGATGGCGCCGAGCGCTTCATCCGCACCAACGCGCAGGGGATCGACATCAACCGCGACGCCCGCGCCTGGCGCACCCCGGAGATGCAGGCGTTCAAGCGCTTCCACGACGACTTCCGCCCCGGCTTCGTCCTAACCCTGCACGACCAGGACGTGCGCAAGCGGGTGGGGAAGAAGGGCGCGATCACGGCGCTCGCCATGCTGGCCACGCCGGGCAATCCGGAGATGGAGGACGACGAGCGGCGCATCCGCGCGAAGCGGCTGTGCGGCGCCATCCGCCGCGCCGTGGAGCCGCTGGCGGAGGGACGCGTGGCGCGCTTCCAGGAAGAATACAACCCCACCGGCTCGGGCGAGTACACCCAGCGCTCCGGCGCCGCCTCTCTGCTGCTGGAGTGCGGCTACTGGCCGGGCGATCCGGAGAAGCAGTTCCTGCGCAAGCTCAGCTTCGTCGCCGTCCTGACCGCGCTGGAGGCGCTGGCGGACGGGAGCTACGAGCAGGTGCCGGTGGAGGAGTACGAGACGCTGGAGGAGAACGACACCCACGTCTTCGACCTGCTCGTGCGCGGCGGGAGCGTGGTGGTGCCGGGGCTGGAGCCCTTTCGCGCGGACGTCGGCGCTAACTTCGCCACGCCGCTCGACCTCGAAGGCGGCGCCACCGCGTCGGTCGGCGACCTGGCGGACTACACGGCCCGGGTGGTGGTGGAGGCGGATGGATGCTTCGTCCACCCCGAGCCCGAGGCGATGGAGCGGGACGACGCGGGGCGCACGTCGCTGGAGGAGGGGCTCCCCGCATCGTACACCGTGCGCCGCGGCGCGGACCCGGGAAGCGACGAGGTCGCGGTGATCCGCGAGGGCGTGCTGCGCGGCGCGGACGAGCGGGAGCCCGCCGATGCCGTCTGATCCGCGCGACCTGGCGGACGGGCTCCGGCTGCGCGGCGTCGGGGCCCTGCGCGGCCGCAGCCTGTGGTCGCCCGGCCCCGCCGCCGTCGCCGAGGTGGAGGAGGGCGAGCTCGTCGGGACGACGTGCGCGGCGGTGGAGGGCTTCGCGGAGCGGCTGCGCACCGTTCTCCCCTCCGTAGAGGCGGGCGATGGATCGACTTGGCCCGAGGTGATCGCGCGCGTGGCGTCGGTGCTCCAGGCGCAGGCCGGCTCGCCGCCTGCCTTCTGCCGCATCGCCCCCGCCGCCGGCGACGACCCCGCCGTGCTGGCGTTGGGCTTCGACGAAGAGGATCTCGGCATCGAAGCCCTGCGCGAAGCCGCCGCCGTGGTGCGCGAGTGCATCCGCGGCGAGAGCGTGAGAGTGGACAAAGTGGTCAAAGAGCTGCGCGGCGTGTACGCGCGCTCGCACCCCGGCCCCACCGGCTCGGTGCTGATCGCGGAAGCGCGCCGCCGCGGCATCCCGGTGCGTCGGACGCCCGGCGACCGCGTGGTGCAGCTCGGCCTTGGGCGCAACCTGCGGCGGCTGGACGCGGCGATGACGGACTTCACCAGCGTCATCGCCACCGACATCACCTCGGACAAGCACCGCACCAAGGAGATCCTGGAGCGCATTGGCCTCGCCGTCCCTGAGGGCGAGGTGGTCACCTCGCTGGACGACGCGGTCGAGCTGGCGGAGGACCTCGGCTATCCCGTCCTCCTCAAGCCGCTGGACGCGAACGACGGCCGCGGCATCTCGGGTCGGCTGGACACGGAGGCCGCCGTGCGCGCCGCGTGGACCATCGTCGTGGCCGAGCATCCGCGGGTGATCGTGGAGCGCTTCGTCACCGGGCGCGACCACCGCGTCGTGGTGGTGGACGGGCGGGTGGTCGCCGTCTCGGAGCGCGTCCCCGCACACGTCGTCGGGGATGGGACGCGCAGCATCCGCGAGCTGGCGGAGGAGGAGAACCGCAACCCCAAGCGCGACCCGCACGATCCCGCATCGCCCCTCGTCCCGCTCCCGCTGGACGACCTCACGGAGCGCTTCCTGGCGCGCACCGGCCGCACGCTGGACTCCGTTCCGGAAGCGGGGGAGCAGGTGCAGTTGCGCGGGACGGCGAACATCTCCACCGGCGGCACCTCCATCGACCGCACCGACGAGATCCACCCCCGCAACCGCGCCCTGTGCGAGTTCGCGGCGGCGGCGGTGGGGCTGGACATCGCTGGCGTGGACGTGCTGACGGACGACGTGGGCGTCCCCTTCGACGAGAACTGCGCGGCGATCATCGAGGTCAACGCGTCGCCCGGCATCCGGATGCACACCGACCCGGACGTGGGCACGCCGCGCGACGTTCCCGGCGCCATCCTGGACATGCTCTACCCGCCGGGCAGCGAGACGCGCATCCCGGTGATCGCCGTCACGGGGACGAACGGGAAGACGACGACAACGCGCCTGATCGCGCACCTCTTCCGGCACACGGGGCGGCGGGTCGGCTTCACCACCACGGACGGCGTCTACTACCAGGACGTCTTGCTGATGGAGGGCGACCTCACGGGCCCCTTTGCCGCCAACGTGGTGCTCTCCGATCCGCGCGTCGACGTGGCGGTGCTGGAGACGGCGCGCGGCGGCATCCTGAAGTCGGGGTTGGGCTTCGAGAGCTGCGACGTGGGCGTGGTGCTCAACGTGTCGGCCGACCACATGGGCCAGCGCGGCATCCACACGCTGGAGCAGCTCGCGGAGGTGAAGGCGGTGATCGCCGCCGCCGTCGCCCCCGGCGGCCACGCCGTGCTCAACGCGGACGATCCGCTCGTCCTCGCCATGCGCTCCCGCACCCGCGGCGACGTGGTGCTAATCTCGATCAAAGGTGAGGAGAACCCCGCCGTGGCCGAGCACCTGGCATCCGGCGGCGCGGCCGTCACCGTCGAGCCGGAGGATGGGGGGGAGAGCATCGTGCTGCGCCTGGGCTCGGAGCGGCTCCCGGTGGTCGCGGTCGCGGACGTGCCGCTGACGATGGGCGGCGCCGCGCGCTTCCAGCTCGAGAACATCCTGGCGGCGACTGCGGTGGCGCACGCGCAGGCCGTCCCGCCCGTCAACATCGCGGAAGCGCTGCGCACCTTCGTCCCCTCGCGCGCCGCGACGCCGGGGCGGCTGAACGTGCTGCCGGTGCGCGGCGGCAAGGTGGTGGTGGACTACGCGCACAACCCGGCCGGCGTGCGCGGCCTGATCGACTTCGTGGTGCGCATGGATGCGCGGCGGCGGATCGGCGTCCTGAGCATCGCCGGCGATCGGCGCGACGAGGACATGCGCGAGATCGGCTCCATCTTCGCCGCCCTGGACCACGTCGTCCTCAAGGAAAACGAGGCCTACCGCCGCGGACGCCCCGTCGGCGACGCGATGCGCATCCTGGCCGAAGGGCTTGAATCCGGCGGCCTCCCCCCCGAGCGCTACGAAACGGTGCTCGACGAGACCGAGGCCATCTCCCACGCGCTGCGCATGATCGGCGACGGCGACGTGGTGGTGATCCTGGCCGCGGAGCCGGAAAAGGTGCTGGAGCAGGTGGAGGGGTTTGGGTGAGGAGGGCGGAGGGCCCTCACCCCCGTCTCGTTACACTCGACTGCCCCCTCTCCCGATAACAGGAGAGGGCTGCGCCCTCGCTGTTATCGAGAGAGGGGGCTATGGAACGCACGGGTCTTGTAGGGGCGCGATTTATCGCGCCCGTGCCCGACTTCGCACCACCGCCTGCCCCAGCACCCCGAATTCGTAGGGGCAGCCCCACGTGGCTGCCCGTGCCCGCCCGCACGCCGACCCCCGCCTTCCCGCGCCCGCTCCTCCGCCGTTCCGCACTAACGCACTCACGCACTAACGCACTTCCCCCCTACACCGTCCCCCAAACCCGCTTCCCCAGCGCCGACAACGCCAGCTCCACCGCCAGGTCCGCGGTGGCGTTGCTGCGGTCGAGGATGGGGTTGACCTCCACCAGGTCCAGGCCCACGATGCGGCCCGTCTCGGCCAGCATCTCGGCGGCGAGGTGGGCTTCGCGGTAGGTGAGGCCGCCCGGGACCGGGGTGCCCACGCCGGGGGCGTACATCGGGTCGATCACGTCCAGGTCCAGGCTCACGTAGATGCCGTCCGTGCCCAGGGACGCGCTGTCGATGGCGCGGCGTATGACCTCGCCGATGCCGTAGCGGTCGACGGCCTCCATGGAGTACACGGCGATCCCGGCCTCGCGCATCAGGTCGCGCTCGGTGGTGTCCAGGTCGCGCGCGCCCACGACGGCCACGTTCTTGGGGAGGATCTTGGGCGTGGTGTCGGCGGTGCCGCCCAGCGTCACCAGGTGCTCGTGCCCGATCCCGCAGAGCGCCGCCAGCGGCATTCCGTGGATGTTGCCGGTGGGCGTGGTCTCGTGCGTGTTGAAGTCGCCGTGCGCGTCCAGCCAGATCAGCCCCAGGTTCCGCCCGCGCGTCGCGCCGGACACGCTCCCCAGCGAGATGGCGTGGTCGCCGCCCAGCACCAGCGTCACCGATTCCTGGCGCGTGCTCTCCGCCACCTGATCCGCCAGCCGCTGGCAGACGGAGAGGATCGGCTCCAGGTACTTGAGCTTGGGGTCGCCCGTCTGCAGCGTCTCGCTGGGCGGCACCCCGATGTTGCCGCGGTCCGTAACCGTGTGCCCCAGCGCCTCCAGCCGCTCCTGCAGCCCCGCGTATCGAATTGCGCTCGGCCCCATGTCCACCCCACGGCGCCCCGAACCGAAATCCATCAGGGCGCCTACGATCTCCAGATTCATTGCTCCTCGCGTGATTTTGCGTTGCCCTCGCCCGCGCCGGAAATGTGGCGGGTCGCTACGCAGAGCGCCATTGGGGACAGCGGCGGAACGGTGGAACAGCGGGCACGGCGCGCGTAGTCGGGATTGCGGGGCGAGAAGGGAGGGCAGACACGCAGGTCTGCCCCTACCGGGTGGCGGTTTGCGGCGGCGGGCGTTGGCGTGGCGGCAGGCACGGGCGCGATGAATCGCGCCCCTACCTACCGAATCTGCGCATGGCGGACAGGTGTTCTCCCCCTCACCCGCCCTGCGCCCCCGCAGGCGGGGGAGGGGGCCGGGGGGTGGGGGCCGCAGCGAGGAACGAGCGGGGGTGAGGGCCCCCTACCGCTCCTCCAGCCTCCGCAGCACCATCATCGACCGGCCGGGCATCTCCAGCGACGACTGGGGGGCCTGCTTGCGGGGCTCCTGCTCCGCGGCGGGGCGGCTGGTGTCGACCATCACCTCCCAGTTCGCGGGGGTGGGGGTGCCCGGAAGGGTGAAGGCGGCCGGCTCCGGTGCGCCGTTGAAGAGAAGGAGGAAGGTGTCGTCCACCACCCGCTCGCCCTGCTCGTCCCACTCCATCATCGCGTCGCCGCCCAGCAGGATGGCGAACGCGCGCACGTCGCTGTTCCACTCCTCGTCCGTCATCTCCTCGCCGTCCGGGCGCAGCCAGCGGATGTCCTCCAGCTCCGATCCGCGGATCTTGCGGCCCTGGAAGAAGTGGCGGCGCCGGAACACCGGGTGCTCGCGGCGCAGGGTCGCCACGCGGCGCGTGAACTCCAGCAGGTCCTGGTTGTTCTCGTCCAGGTCCCAGTGCAGCCAGGAGATCTCGTTGTCCTGGCAGTAGGCGTTGTTGTTGCCGTTCTGGGTGCGCCCCATCTCGTCGCCGCCGCAGATCATCGGGACGCCCTGCGACAGGAGGAGCGTCGCCAGGAAGTTGCGCTTCTGCTTCTCGCGCTCGGCCAGGATCGCCGGGTCGTCGGTGGGCCCTTCCGCGCCGAAGTTGTAGGAGATGTTGTGGTCGTGGCCGTCGCGGTTCTCCTCGCCGTTGGCCTCGTTGTGCTTCTCGTTGTACGACACCAGGTCGTGCAGCGTGAAGCCGTCGTGCGCGGTGATGAAGTTGATGCTCGCGTACGCCTTGCGCCCGTCGTCGCCGTACAGGTCGCTGGAGCCGGTGAGGCGGTACGCCATCTCGTTGATGGTGCCCGGCTCGCTGCGCCAGAAGGTGCGCACGTCGTCGCGGTACTTGCCGTTCCACTCCGTCCACAGCACGGGGAAGTTCCCCACCTGGTAGCCGCCCTCGCCGATGTCCCACGGCTCCGCGATCAGCTTCACCTCGCTGAGCACCGGGTCCTGGTGGATCACGTCGAAGAACGACGACAGCCGGTCCACCGCGTGCTCCTCGCGCGCCAGCGTGGACGCCAGGTCGAACCGGAAGCCGTCCACGTGCATCTCCTGCACCCAGTAGCGCAGCGAGTCGTTGATCAGCTTGATGACCTGCGGGTGGCGCGCGTTCAGCGAGTTGCCCGTCCCCGTGTAGTCCATGTAGAAGCGGGGATCGTCCTTCATCAGCCGGTAGTACGTGGGGTTGTCGATTCCCTTGAACGACAGCGTCGGCCCCAGGTGGTTCCCCTCGGCGGTGTGGTTGTACACCACGTCCAGGATCAGCTCGATGCCGGCCGCGTGCAGCGCCCGCACCATCTCCTTGAACTCGTTCACCTGCCCGCCGCGGTCGCCGCTCCCGGAGTAGCGCGCGTCCGGCGAGAAGAAGTTGAGGGTGCTGTACCCCCAGTAGTTGGTCAGCCCCTTGTCGATCAGGTAGCCGTCGTCCACGAAGTCGTGGATGGGGAGCAGCTCCAGCGCCGTGACGCCGATGGACTTGAGGTGCTCCACGACGGCCGGGTGCGCCACGCCCGCGTAGGTGCCGCGCAGCTCCTCAGGCACGTCAGGATGCAGGGCGGTGAGTCCCTTGACGTGCGCCTCGTAGATGACCGTGCGGTGCCACGGGGTGCGGGGCCGCCGGTCGCCCTTCCAGTCGAACGCCGGGTCCACCACGATGCCGCGCGGCATCTGCGCGGAGCTGTCGCGCTCGTCGCGCGCCATGTCCTCGGCGGGGTCGCCCAGGGGGTAGCCGAAGACCTCCGGGGCCCAGTCCACCTTGCCGGCGACGGCGCGGGTGTAGGGATCGAGGACGAGCTTGTGCGGGTTGAAGCGCAGCCCCTGCGCCGGCTCGTACGGCCCCTCCACGCGGAAGGCGTACGGCTGCCCCGGCTTCAGCCCCGGGATGTAGCCGTGCCACACGTGCGCCGTGGTGTCGCGCAGGCGAACGCGCGCCGTCTCCACGTTGTGGTCGGCCGGGTCGTACAGGCAGACCTCCACGTCCGTCGCGTTCTCGGAGAAGAGGGCGAAGTTGACTCCCTCGCCGTCCCACGTAGCGCCCAAAGGGGAGCGGCTCCCCGGCAATACCTTGATGTCCACTGGTTCACTCCGTTGATCGATTTCGGTCCCGCCGATGCCGGACGCCGGGGTGATGGCAAGTCGGGGGCCGGACCGGCGACACCCTCCGCGCGGGGGGCCCGCCCTTGCCCCCGGTGCCCCGCGGGGCCAACTTCGCGTCTCGTTGCGGGCCACGAAGTCAAAGGGACGAGATGAAGATCGAGGACGCGCTCGAGCACGTGTCGGATGGCGTGGTCGGGTTGGACGCTGAGTTCCGCGTAGCGTACGCCAACGGGCGCGCCGAGCTCCTGCTGGGGAAGCGGTGCGCGGACCTGGTGGGGCAGGGGTGGTGGGAGATCTTTCCCTACTTGGTGGGCTCGCCGGCCGAGCGGGACCTGCGCGCGGTGGCCACGGGGCGGCTGGCCCGGCACTTCAAGGTCTTCCACCCGCCGCGCTACGCCTGGCACGAGGTGACGGCCATCCCCTCCGGCGACGGCATCCTCCTGGTGATGCGCGACGTCACCGACGTGACCCGCGCACGGCAGCAGGAGACGGTGCGCGAAGCGGTGCGCGAGGTGATCGACCTGGCGCCCGTGGCCATCAGCGTCATTCGCGGCCCCGACCACCGCGTGGAGATCGTGAACCAGTTCGCGCGGCAGCTGCTGGGTGGACGGGACCTGGAGGGGAAGACGGTCCGCTCGGTGCTCCCGGAACTGGAGGGTCAGGGGCTGTTCGAGATCCTGGACGGCGTGTACACCTCCGGCGAGCCGTTCCAGGGCAGCGAGGTCCCCATCGCCTTCGACCGCAACGGCGACGGAACCCTGCACCACGGGTTCTTCAACTTCAGCTACCAGCCCCTCTTCTCGGTGGACGGCCGGGTGAACGGCGTGCTGAGCGTGAGCGTGGAAGTGACCGATCTGGTGCTGGAGCGCTCGCGCCTGGAGCAGCGCGCCGCCGAGCAGGAGGCGGTGCTGTCCCGGCTCGGCGGCGGGTCGGACAGGAAGCAGCCGGCCTGACGCACGAGGCGACTCCGATGGACGATCCGACCGGGTGGATCGGCGCGCTGCTGGCGCCCGCCGGGCAGGAGCTCATGGCGGAGCTCGCCGCGGAGCCGCTGACGGCAGCCAACGAGATCCGCCTCATCATGCGTCTGCGCGACAAGCATCCGCCGGAGCTCGTCCAGGCCGCGGTGGGGCAGGCGAAGCTCCGCGCCCGCGCCCGCGCGAAGTTCACCCACGCGGACCGGATGTACTTCACCGCGCCCGCGCTGGAGCAGGCCTCCACCGAGCGGATGGCGCGCAACCACGCGCGCCGCTACGCAGGCTTCGACCGCATGGCCGACCTGTGCAGCGGCATCGGGGGCGACCTGATCGCGCTGGCGGAGGGGCGCTCGGTGCTGGCCGCCGACCTGGACCCGGTGCACAGCCGGCTGGCGTGCATAAACGCGGAGGCCAACGGCGTGGGCGCGTCGGTGGAGTGCGTCTGCGCCGACGTGCGCGACCTCTCGCTGGATGGCATCCCCGCCGCCTTCGTGGACCCCGCCCGCCGCGCCGGCGGACGCCGCTTCCAGACGGGGAGCGGCGAGCCGTCGCTGGAATGGTGCTTCGACCTCGCCGCCCGCGGCACGGCGCTCGGCATCAAGGCCGCGCCCGGACTTCCGCTGGAGCTGGCGCCGGACGGCTGGGAAGTGGAGTTCGTGTCCGAGGGCGGCGAGCTCAAGGAGTCCGTCCTCTGGTCGCCCGCCCTGTCCACGGTGGCCCGCCGCGCCACCCTCCTCCCCTCCGGCGACACGCTGGTGCCGGAAGATGGCCCCGCCGTCGAAGTCCGCCTGCCCGGCGACTACCTGATCGACCCCGACCCCGCCGTAACCCGCTCCGGCACGGTGGAAGAGCTGGCGCGCTCGCTGGACTGCTGGAAGATCGACGAGCAGATCGCCTTCCTCTCCTGCGACCGCGACGTGCGCACCCCGTTCGGGCGCACGCTGCGGGTGGAGGCGTCGCTCCCCTGGAACCTCAAGCAGCTCCGCCACGTGCTGCGCGAGGCGGGCATCGGCGTGGTGGACATCCGCAAGCGCGGCTCGGCGGTGGACGTGGACGAGATCCAGCGCAAGCTGAAGCTCACCGGCGCCCGCGCCGCCACCGTCGTCCTCACCCGTGTCTCCGACCGCCCCTGGATGCTCGTCTGCACTGACCCGCCGGCGGATCAGGCCTGAAGCGACGCCAGCGCCATCTCCCCCTCCATCCCCCACTCCACACCGTCCGGCTTCAGCAATAGCGTGCCGAACTCGTCCGCGTCGTAGGGGCGCATCGGGCGGGGTGGGAAGGCGTGGCGGGGCGGGCGTGCGGCGCGCGCACGCTCGTTCCACAAAGGACGGTCGACCCCGTGTCGAGCGTCGGATTCCGTGCGCCCCGCGGCCAACGTAGGGCGTTCGTTCGGTGCCCCACGCCGTTCGAACGGTGGCTTGCGACACACCCCTCCTCCCGACGATCAATGAGTGTAGCCCCGCCCCAGTTCTTGCTCCCGCCCCCCTCCGCCCGCGCGGCTGGGATGCGTGACCCGGCCACCGAAACAGAGGTATCCCCATGGCGCAGATCCCGTTGCTGGCCGAGCCGGTGGACGCGGACGTGGCGGGCGGCACTCCCCGCGACCTGCTGGCCGCCTGCCTGTCGCTGCGAGCCGGTGAGCCCCTCGTGGAGCGGCTCGCCGCGCTGACCGCCGCCGAATGGGAGGTGCTGGTGGCGCGGGCGCTCCGTCACGAAGTGGCCCCGCTGGTGGGCGCGCGGCTCGCCGACGAGCCGGGGCTGGCGGTGCCCCCCGCCGCCGCCCGGGCGATGGAGGAGGCGTACGCGGCCACCTCGAGCTCGAACGCGCGGATGTACCGGGGGCTGGCCGAAGTGGCCCGCGAGCTGGGCGGGGCGGGAATCCCCGCGGTGGTGCTCAAGGGGGCGTACCTGGCGCGCGGCGTGTACGGCGACCCCGCCTTCCGCTGCATGGAGGACGTGGACCTGCTGGTGCCGCGCCCGGACATCGAGCGCGCGTACCGCGTCCTGCTGGAGCTGGGCTACCGTCCGGAGAACCACCCCCATCTGGAGCCGGTGTACGCGTGCAACCACCACCTCGTTCCCATGCAGAAGGAGGGGGAGCTCGAGGTGGAGCTGCACTGGTCGATCGACGCGGTGGGGCACCCGCGCGGGGGCGGACCGCCGGCGAGCCCCTTCACCCTGCGCATGGACGACCTGTGGGCGCGGGTGCGGCCGGCCGGCTTCCACGACGCGGAGCTGCTGGCGTTCTCGCCCGAAGACCTCCTCCTCCACCTGTGCCTGCACGCCTCCTTTCACCACGGCTTCAACATCACCGTCCAGAAGCTGTGCGACATCGCCTGGGCCGCGCGCGCGGAGCCGCGGGTGGACTGGGAGCGGGTGGAGGCGACGGCGCGCGCCTGGAACGCGGCCAAGCTGGTGGCGGTGACGCTGCGGCTGACGCGCGAGATCCTTCACGCGCCCATCCCGGCGGGGCTGCTGCCGGAGGTGGAGTGGAGGCCTGCCGACGAGCGCATCCTTCCCGTTATCCGCGAGTACGTGTTGCGCGCGCCCCGCCGCGACACCGACGAGCGCGCGCGCAGGCGGCGGGTCATCAACCCCTGGCTGGGGGGAGTCACGGGCATGCTGGGAAGGGGCGCGGAGTAGACGCGCCGCCGCCCGCATGGCCCGGAGCGCGACGTTTGTTCGGCGCCCGTTTCCGTTCGAACGGTATCTTGAAGAACGTTTTTTCGGATCTATCTTGCTCAGTAGGGATGTCGTGCCAGGGCCGCGTGCCTGGGGCGCACCCCCGCCGGGCACGCCCTTCACGACCGATCTTCGGTCCCCCGTCCCGGTCTCCGCACCGCCAGGAAGCAGGATGAACGCTCGCCCCGCCGGCACAGCAGACACGCTCGAACGGGGTGCGAGGCGTTCCGCGGGCGTCCTCCCCCCGGACGCCCGTTCGGCGACGCTCTTCTACGTCACCGAGCCGCTGGACGTGCGGGTGCGCTACTACGGCCGCGGGTCGGACGTCTCCGTGTACTCCATCCACCCCGCGGGAGAGGCGCCCCCCGCCGCCCCCGGCGAGCTCGCCCTCCGCCTGGAGGCCCCGCGCGACGGGCGCCTCACCGGGCGCGACGTGCACCTGGCCAACTCGCCCGTCTTCTTCGGCGCGCTCAACGAGTACGCCAGGCGCGCGCGGGCGCGCGGATGCCCGGACGTGCTCAAGGTGCTCTCCGCCGGGGCGCAGGCCAAGCTGCTGGCGCAGCGCGGGATGCCGGCACGCGTGGGACGCCTGGGAGCCACCGGCGAGTTCGCGCCGCTGGCGAGCGCGCTGGAGCTGCTCCAGGGGCGGCGCGCGGTGCGGGTGGCCGTCGTCAACATCCTCCACCTGGCCTTCGGCGACACACTGCTGGGCCTTTGCGCCCTCCGCGAGCTGCGCGCCACCCTGGAAGCGCGCTTCGACGAGGTCACGCTTGACCTGGTGCAGCACCGATGTAACGCCGAGGCGGAAGCGCTCTTCCGCCGCTCCGGCCTGATCGACGGAATCCACTTTCTTCCCGCACCCGTGCAGCTCCTCACGGGCTACGACGCGTACCTGGATCTCACGGGGGAGCGCGTAACGGCCGATGCGCACTGGGTAGACATCTGCATGGACGCCTGCGGGCTCGACCCCCGCGCCGTCCCCGCGTCGCGCAAGCGGATGTCGTTCCCCCCGTCGCCGGCCGTCGCGGCGGAGCTGGCGAACGGGCTCGCGGCGGACGGCGGCGGCGCGCCGGTGCTCCTCTTCCACCCGCAGAGCTCCACCCCCATCCGCACCTTTCCGGCGGAGCGGGCCGCCCGCTTCGTCCACGAGCTGCTGGAGCTCACCGGGTGGCGCGTGGCGAGCGCGGTGCCGCTGGCGGTGGACCATCCCCGCTTCCTGGACTGGTCGGCGCACTCGCGCACCTTCGACCACTTCGCGCACCTGGTGGCGCGGGCGGACATGGTGGTGAGCACCGACACGTGCGCCTACCACCTGGCCGACGCCTTCGACGTGCCGGCCGTGGTCCTCTTCACCTCCATGACGCCCGAGAGCCGCACCGCGTACTACCCGTACGTGGAGGGGATCGCGCTTCAGCCTGAGGACAACCCGCTGCTGGGGCGGGGCGTGAGCGACCACCCGGCCCACGTGGCCTTCGCCGAGGCGCTGTGGGACCGCCTGGACGCGCGGCGCGTGGTGGCCGCGGTGGAGGCGATGGTGGCCCGGCGGCGCGCCGCGCGCGGCGAGGGCGACACGGGGCCGCCGCGGCGCCGGCGCCCCACCGTACGCCCCCGTCGCGCAGAGCCCCCGCTACCTGGAACCATCGCATGCTGATCGACCGCCTCTTCGCGCCCCACACCGTGGACGAGTTCATCCGCGATTCCTGGGGCAAGCGCTTCGAGCACGTCCCGGGCTGGCCGGGGAAGTTCGCCGACCTCCTTCCGTGGGACGCGCTCAACCGCATCCTGGCGGAGCACAGCTTCGACGCGCAGCGGCTGCGGCTGGTGACCGACGGCAAGCCGGTGGCGCGGACGGCGTACGTGCAGGAGCAGCCCTTTCCGCGGGTGGTGCCGTCCGCGCTCACGCGGCACCTGCGCGAGGGGGCCACGCTCAACATCAACCGCATCGACCAGATGTACGCCCCCATCGGGGAGCTGGCCGAGGCCATCTCGCGCGCCTTCCGCGAGCCCGTGACCGTCAACATGTACGCCGGGTGGCGCTCCACCAAGGGGTTCGACCTGCACTGGGACGAGCACGACGTGTTCGTGCTACAGGTGGCGGGGCGCAAGCACTGGCGCGTCTACGGCGACAACCGGCCCTACCCCATCTCGCACGCGCTGGACGGGTCGTACCCGCCGCCCGAAGAGGTGGTGTGGGACGGCATCCTGGGCGAGGGGGAGCTGCTGTACATCCCCCGCGGGTGGTGGCACGTGGCGGTGCCCATGGAGGAGCCGTCGCTGCACCTCACCTTCGGCGTGGACGTCCACAACGGGCGCCACCTCCTCCTCTGGATGGTGGACCAGCTCTGCGCCGCGTCGGCCGTCACGCGCAAGGACCTGCCGCGCTTCGCCACGGCGGCGGCGCGCGCGGAGCACGTGGAGCTGCTGCGCCAGGACCTGCTGGCGCAGCTGACTCCCGACCTGGTGGACCGCTTCTACGCGCACCTGGAGAGCCGCGCGCGGCCGCAGCAGACGGCCGGGCTCCCGTGGAGCGCCATGGCGGAGGGGCTCCCCCCCACCGACGACTTCCTGGTGCAGCTCCCCGCCGCGCGCGACGCCACCCTCACCGAGACCCCCGACGGCCGGGTGCAACTGGTGGCCGCGGGCAAGCGGCTGCGGCTCGCCCCCTCCGCGCGGCCCATCGTGGAGCCGCTCCTCCAGGGCCAGCCGGTGAGCATCGCCCGGGTGGTGGCGGAAGCGGCCGGCCAGGTGGACCGCGACACAGTACGCAGCCTGCTGGGCAAGCTGGTGGGGCAGGGGCTGGTGGTGGTGGCCGGACCCGCCCCCGCCGCTCCGCGCGCCGAGGCGCCGCTGCTGGTGAGCTGAACCCGAGTGAAAAGACACGGCGGAGCGCCGCTCCGCCCTCACCCTCTCTTGACCACCCACGCAGCGGAGACCGCCATGCTTCGGACGAGCAGCTACACCATCTACGTGGACATCCCGGAAGACGCCGGCGAAATGCTCCTGGTGCATGGCTACACGGGCGCCTACGACAAGGTCTCGCGCACGGTGGGCGACTACCTCCGCTCGCAGGAGCGGGGGCCCGCGCACAAGCCGCTGCACGGCGAGTGGAAGTCGGACCCGGCGGCGGAGCGCCCGGTGAGCACGTACGCGCCGTCGGACCGCACCGTGGAGCTGCTGAAGCAGCGCGGCTACATGACGGTGATGGACTTCGAGGAAGAGGAGGGCTTCTTCGCGCGCACGGCCAAGAAGCGGCACCAGCGCGCCCTGCAGCAGGGCACGTCGTACATCTTCATGCCCACCTACAACTGCAACCTGCGCTGCCCGTACTGCTTCCAGGACCACATGCGCACGGACCCGCAGTACGCGCGCCTCCTCAACGTCATCACCCCGGAGATGGTGGACCGCATCTTCGCCGCCATGCCCACCCTGGAGGCGGAGCACGGCTGGGAAGAGGGCGTGGAGTTCACGCGCAACATCGGCTTCTACGGCGGCGAGCCCTTTCTGGCCGTCAACCGGCCGATCATCGAGTACATCATCAAGGGCGCGCGCGACATGGGCCCGGTGCGCTTCTGGGCGGTGAGCAACGCCACCGAGCTGGAGGCCTACGAGGACCTGCTGGGGCCGGAGGGGATCGCCTCGGTGCAGATCACGCTCGACGGCCCGCCGGAGGAGCACAACAAGCGCCGCATCCACGCGGACGGCAGCGGCTCGTTCGACCAGATCGCGCGCAACATCGACCTGTGCCTGGACCGGGGCGCCATCGTCTCCGTGCGCATGAACCTGGACAAGACCAACATCCTGCACGTGCCGCGGCTGGCCGAGGAGATCGTGGCGCGCGGGTGGGACCGGCGGCGCGGCTTCTCGGTGTACACCGCGCGCGTGGTGCACGGCAACGCCAACGCCAAGTTCCAGACCGGCTTCGCCACCACCTGGGAGCTGGACGAGACCATCGACGACCTGCGCATCGCCTTCCCGGACATGCGCGTGATCGGCCGGCCTGACGACGGGCTGCAGGCCCGCGCCCGCCGCCTGTTCGAAGACCGCGCGCACGGACTTCCGCACCTCAAGAGCAGCTTCTGCGGCGCGCACACGGGGATGTACATCTTCGACCAGTTCGGGGACATCTACGCGTGCTGGGAGCGCACGGGCGACGAGAAGGTGCGCATCGGCCGCGTGCTGGACGACGGCGGGGTGGAGATGAACGCGGGGCTCACCAAGATGTGGCGCAGCCGCACCCCCGCCAGCAACCCCACCTGCCGCAAGTGCCGCTACGCCCTGCACTGCGGCGGGGGGTGCGCGGTGCTGGCCGAGGGGCAGAACGGGAAGTTCTACTCCAACTACTGCGACGGCTACGGCGACCGCTTCCGCCACTCGGTGGCGCAGGCGTACCTGGACCACGTGGCCGGCGCCGCCATCGTGGAGGACACGCGCGTCTGCGACCTGTAGACCGCCCTCCGCACCCGGGAGCAGCAGCCCGGGTTCCATTCGAGATACGTCCGTGAACGAGCCCGGACCAGTGCAGGATCCCGCCGCATCGCACTTCCGCGGTGGCGGGCGCGGGTCCCGGTGCCGCCGCGGAGCACGTTCCGCCGCGCACCCTCTACCCTCTCCTTGAGGTGGATCCATGAGCGAAGCGAATCAGGGCAAGCCCGAAGACGAGCTGGTGAGCCTCAACGCCGACGACCTCGACGTGGAAGAGCTCAACGATCAGGACCTGGAGGAAGCGGCCGGCGGATGCTGGGACATGACCTGCGGCAGCAACTCCTCGTTCGAGGAGCAGCGGGCGGTCTGAGTCGCTGGCGTCCGTGACAGGGCCCCGGCGGTGCTGGGCCCGCCGCTCCCACGGGGGCGGCGGGGAAGGGCCGGAAAACGAGCTGATCAGCCCCCGCGCCGGCGCCCCCGCCGGCGGGTGCCGCGAATGTGACTGCGGCAGCGGCTCCGCTTTCGGGTAGCAGCAGTGCTGGGGCGGTCTACGCGACGGGGCGCATGGCTCCGGCGAGCGCCCCTTCAACCCTCTCGGAGGTGGATCCATGAGCGAAGCGAATCAGGGCAAGCCCGAAGACGAGCTGGTGAGCCTCAACGCCGACGACCTCGACGTGGAAGAGCTCGACGACCAGAGCCTGGAGGAAGCCGCCGGCGGGTGCTGGGACATGACCTGCGGCACGAACAAGTCGTTCGAAGAGCAGCAGTCGATCCAGTAGTGATGCAAGGGGGGCCGGCCCCACGGGGCCGGCCTTCACCACGAACGTGGGCCGTCGCACTCGAGGGGCTGAGGGGAGAGGGCTGGCCGGGGGGGTCCCCGCGCCATCGCGACCTGCACCGGGAGACCCGTGCGCTACCTGTTCTGCTCGTTCACCACCCCGGGCTTCCTCTTCCCCATGGCGGGGATGGCGCTGGAGCTTCGGCGCCGGGGGCACGAGGCCGCCTTCGTCACCGGCCCCTCCGCGCGGCCGCTGCTGGACGAGGCGGGCCTGGCGCAGCACGGCGACGACGAGCGGTGCTTCGACATCCGCGTGTGGGGGCTCGCCCCCGCCGCCGTCCTCGGAGTGAAGCAGGTGGAGGAGGCGGCCCGCCGCTTTCGGCCCGACGTACTGGTGACGCACCAGCTCTGCCAGTCCGCGCTGGTGGCGCGCGAGCGGAGCGGGTTGCCGCTGGCCGTGATGGGGACGGCGTCGTACCTGTGGCCCGCCGCGCGCCGCGGCGAAGCGGCCGCCCCGCGCGAGGTGGAGTCGCGCCGGCACGGCCACCTGGTGGACAACCTCCGCCTGCTCAACGAGGTGCGGGCGCTCTGCCGCCTCGCCCCCGGCGAGTGGGGCCCGGAAGACCACCCGCTGCTGGGGGACCTCTTCCTCCTGCGCACGGTGCCGCGGCTGGAGCCGGAGCTCGCCGCCTTCCCCGCGCGGGTGCACGCGGCGGGCGCCTGCCTGTGGGAGCCGCCGCGCGACGAAGCCGCCGAGTGGGCCGCCCTGCGCGCCCGCTTCGCCGCGCCGGACGCGCCGCTGGTCTACGCGCAGGCGGGGCGCTCCTTCGGCGGGCCCGGCTTCTGGCCCCGGCTGGTGGACGCGCTCGCCTGCGGGCCGGTGCAGGTGGTGGCCTCCACGGCGCGGATGGACGTACCCGCCGGGCCGCTGCCGCCCAACTTCATCGCCGAGCCGCACGTGCCGCAGGGGCTGGTGCTCCCCCGCGCCGCGGCGGTGGTGTGCGGATCCACCACCACCGCCGTGCTGGGCGCCGCCGCCCACGGAGTGCCCAGCCTGCTGGTGCCGGTGAGCAGCGAGTCCGTCACCCTCACCCACTGGGCGGAGAGGGCCGGCTGCGGCGCGGGGGTCCCCGCGGAGGTGGACGGCCAGGGGCTGCGGCGGGCGATCGGCGCAGCCATGACGAGCGAGCCGCTGCGCCGGGGTGCCCGCGCCGCGCGTGCGGCGTTCGGCGCGAGGGACGGCTTCGGCGCGGCGGCGGGGCTGCTGGAAAGGCTGGGGCGGGAGCGGGGGCCGGTGGAGCGCGCGGACGCCGCGCGCCCCGTGCCGGCCTCGGTCCGCCAGACGGAACCAAGGTCCGCGGGGCCGCGCAGGGCGGCGACGCTTCCACCCACACGTACCCGGAAGGAGCCAGCCATGACCCCTGTCGCCCGTCTGCGCGCGAAGCGGAACGCCGCCGAGCCGCTCCTGCTGGAGCTGCAGCGGCACTGGCCCGACGACATCCTCCTCTGGATCGAGGGGAACGAGGGAGTGCTGTACCAGGCCTATCCCTTCATCCTCCACCCGGTCTTTCCGAGCGTGCCCGAGGAGGCGGTGAGCCGCTTCGCGCTGGCGTGCCGCGTCTACTTCGAGTCCGCCTTCATGGCCGACAAGATCGTGGACGGCCACAAGAACTACGACCACGGCCAGCTCTACCTGCGCGCCGTGGCCATGCAGTTCGAGGCGTACCGCCTCTTCCAGGGGCTCTTTCCCGCGGACTCGCCCTTCTGGGACCGCTTCCGCGAGACCTTTGCCCTGTACACCCGCGCCTGCGGGCTGGAGCGCAGGCTGCGCACCGGCGGCGAGGACCGCTCACTGGTAACCCGCGAGATGTCCGTGCGCATCGCCGAGGGGAAGTTTCCCTTCGCCGCCATCGTGGTGCACGGGATGGCCGCGCTGGCGGGCGACCAGAGCAACGTGGAGGCGCTGGCGAAGTCGATCGAGCACTTCGACATGGCCTCGTACTACTGGGACGACCTCAAGGACTGGCGCAAGGACCTGCGCGAGCGCGGCCCCTCGCTGGTGGTGGGGCACGTCCTCTCCGCCCGGCCTGAGCTGCGCGAGGCGGAGGAGCCCTCCGCGTTCGCCCGCGCCCTCTACTGCGACGGCGAGGCGGAGAAGGTGCTGGACGTCTCCATCGCGCACCTGGACGCGGCCGATGCCCTCGTGGCGCACCTGCCGCTGGACGACTGGCGGGAGTGGCTGGCCGTCTTCCGGGGCTACATGGAGCGCGCGCGCACCGAGGCCGCGGCGGTGGGCGTGCGCAATCGCGCGCGCCAGGCCGCCCAGGCGCCGCTCGCCGTGGCCGTCTGACATGCACGGCGACCTGGACGGCGAGGTGGTGCTGGTGGACGCGCACGATGCCCCGGTGGGCACCGCGGGAAAGCTGCGGGCGCACCAGGAGGGGCTCCTTCACCGCGCCTTCTCCGTGTTCGTCTTCGACGCGGCGGGCTCGCTCCTCCTGCAGCGGCGCGCGGACGGCAAGTACCACTCGGGCGGCCTCTGGTCGAACACCTGCTGCAGCCATCCCCGCCCCGGCGAGGCGGTGGAGGATGCGGCGCACCGCAGGCTGCGCGAGGAGATGGGCTTCGACTGCGCGCTGGCCGGCGCCGGGCACTTCACCTACCGCGCCGAGCTGGGCAACGGCCTCGTGGAGCACGAGCTCGACCACGTATTCTCCGGCGTCTGGAGCGGCGTGCCGCTTCCCGACCCCTCCGAGGTGGGCGCCTGGCGGTGGTGCCCGGTGGACGCCCTGGAAGCCGCCCTCCGCGACTACCCGGAGACGTTCACCGCGTGGCTCCCGCTGGCCTGGCACCAGCTCGCCCCGCGCGTACGGCCGGCGCTGGCTCCGCTCGCGTGAGGCGGCGCGGCCGCCACGAAGTGGCGCGTCGGGACGACGGAAAGGCGGTCGAGGGATGCACCCGAGGGCGGATCTCGCGCGGCTCAGTGGCCTTCGCCCGCTCCGCGAGGGTGAACGATGATGCGGCGAATCGGACGGGGATGCCCGCCGACGAAGATACCCCAGCTCCGGGCAGGTGCGAGATGAGCAACGCGGCGAGCCGGTTCGGCATCCTCCTCCTGGCCCTGGGCGCCGGGAGCGCGCCCCTGCGCGCGCAGCAGGCCCCGCCCGGCCCGCGCCTCACCCTGGCCGAAGTGGTCCGCGCCACCCTGGCCCGCAACGCGGACATCGCGCTGGGGCAGTGGGACGTGCACGCGCAGGAGGGCACGCTCCGCCAGGCCAGGGGCGCTTTCGACCCGCAGGCGCTCGCCAGCGTCACCAGCGAGCGCGCGGGGAACCCCTCGCTCGGCAACGCGGAGACGGGGCCTTCCACCACACAGAGCCGCGGGCTGGACTACACGGCGGGGGTGGACTGGCGCCTGCGGCCGGGGCTCGTGCTCTCGCCCAGCCTCTCCTACAACCGCCAGGGGATCGACGCGGAGGGGGCGCCCACGCGCAACACCGGGGTGGCGCGGCTGGACCTGCTGGTGCCGCTGGGGCGGGGGCGGGGCGGGGGAGGGCTGCGCGCCGGCGAGCGCGCCGCCTCCGCCTCGCTCGACGCCAGCCGCGGCGAGCTTCGCCAGCTGCAGGCGCTGCGCGTGCTGGACGCGGTCACGGCGTACTGGGGCTACGTGGCCGCCCTCCAGTCGCTGGACGTGCTGCGTGAGTCCGAAGAGCGGGCCCGCACGCTGGTCGGGCAGACGGAGACGCTGATCGCGGCCGACGCCCGCCCCGCGTCGGACCGGCTCGCCGTGCAGGCCAGCCTGGCCTCCAAGCGCGCCGCGCGGCTGGGCGGCGAGGGGTCGGTGTCGTCCGCGCGGCAGGCGCTGGTGCGGGCGGTGGGGCTCGGCGCGGAGAGCTTCGCCACGCTGCCGCTCCCGGCCGACTCGCTCCCCATCGCGCCGCCGGGCGGTGCCGCCGCCGTCCCCGCCGAGGAGGCGAGCGTGGCCGAGGCGCTGCAGCGGCGCGCGGACCTGGATGCTGCGCGCAGCCGCGTGGCCGCCGCGCGCGCGTCGTTGCGCGGAAGCCGCAGCGAGGCGGCGCCGCGCGTGGACCTGAGCGTGGGCGTGGGCTACACCGGGCTGGAGAGCGGGGCGCAGTTCGAGCGGCTCTTCTCGCCCTTCTACGCCAGCACGCACGGCTTCAACGCGCAGGTGGCGCTGTCGTACGCGCTGCCGCTGACGCGCAACGTGGCGGCGGGGCAGGTGATGCGGAGCACCGCCGCGGACCGGCGCGCATCCCTCTTCCTGGACGAGCTCACGCGGCAGATCGCGCTGGACGCGGCGCTCGCGGCCGAATCGCTGCGCCGCGCCGTTGAGGAGCTGGAGATCTCGCGCGAGGCGGTGCGGCTGCACCGGCTTTCGGTGGAGAGCGAGAACGAGAAGTTCAAGCTGGGCACCTCCACCCTCCTGGAGGTCATCCAGGTGGAGGACGGGCGCACCGGCGCGCTCCTCGGCTGGATCGGCACCCGGCGGCGCTACGCGGTGGCGGTCGCCCAGCTGCGCTTCCACACCGGCGCCCTGCTGGGCGACGGCGACGGAGAGGCCGCCGCGGACCCGGAACGCATCACGTCGTGGGCGCCCGCCGCTCCGCGGCAGTAGCGCACCCGCTCACCATCAGCCCACGAACGGTGTTATGGCCAAGCCGGACATCTTCCGAAAGGTCGCGCTCGACCGCCTGGGTTCGCCCGACCAGCTCGACGAGCTCATGCAGGTGGCCACGCCCAAGGGGTGGCTGGCGCTCACGGGGCTGGCGGCGCTCCTGGTGGTCGCCATCGCGTGGAGCGTGGTGGGGAGCATCCCCGAGCGCATCGCGGCGCAGGCCATCCTGCTGCGCAGCGGCGGCGTGTACGAGGTGGTCGCCCAGAGCGGCGGCCTCGTATCCGACCTCTCCATCCGCGTGGGCGACACCATCCGCGAGGGGCAGGTCATCGCCCGCCTGTCGCAGCCGGAGCTGAGCGAGCAGGTGAGGAACGCCCGCTCGCGCGTGGCCGAGCTGGAGGGGCAGTACCGCCGCGTGGGGTCGTTCGTGGACCGCGACCGGCAGCTGCAGGCCGCCTCGCAGGCGCAGCGCCGCACCAACCTGGAACAGTCGATCCAGGCCTCCGAGGCCACGCTGGCGGCGCTCACCGAGCGCATCGCCAACGAGGAGCGGCTGGTGCAGCAGGGGCTGATGACGCGGCAGAACCTCCTCCGCTCCCGCCAGGAGCACGAGACGGTGAAGGAGCGCATCCGCGCGGACCGCAGCCAGCTGGTGCAGCTGAACGTGGAGAGCCTGCAGGCCGGCAACCAGAAGGAGCAGGAGCTCCTCGCCAGCCGCAACCAGCTGCACGAGGCCGAGCGCAACCTGGAAAAGCTGGAGAACGACCTGCGCCTGCAGTCCGAGGTGACCTCGCCGTACACGGGGCGCGTGCTGGAGGTGATGGCCGAGCAGGGCGGTCTGGTGGACCGCGGCGAGCCCATCATGACGGTGAGCCTGGCCGGCAAGGCGGTCAAGAACCTGGAGGCGGTGGTCTACGTCCCCTCGCTGCACGGCAAGAAGATCAAGCCGGGGATGGAGATCCAGATCGTCCCCTCCACGGTCAAGAAGGAGGAGTACGGCTACCTGCTGGGTCGGGTGACGTACGCCTCCGACTTCCCCAGCACGCCGCAGGGGATGCAGCGCGTGCTCAAGAACGCTCAACTGGTGACGGCGCTCTCAGGGCAGGACGCGCCCTACGAGGTGCACGCCGACCTGATTCCCGACGCGGCCAGCGCCACGCAGTACCGCTGGTCGTCGTCCAGCGGCCCGCCCATCCGCATCCAGAGCGGCACGCTGGCCGACGCCAACATCGTGGTGGAGCGCCGCCGGCCCATCCTGCTGGTGGTGCCGCAGCTCCGCCGCTTCCTGGGGATCGGCGCCGCCGGGCCGGCCGACCTCGCGTCGCGAGCCGGGCGATGACCGCGCTCCTGGAACGCGCGCGGGGCCGCGCCGGCGGCGAGGACGCCCCACCCTCGCCCCGGCGCCGCCGCGTGCCCACCGTGCTCCAGATGGAGGCGGTGGAGTGCGGGGGCGCCTCGCTCGCCATGATCCTGGCCCACCATGGGCGCTACGTGCCGCTGGAGGAGCTGCGCATCGCCTGCGGCATCTCGCGCGACGGGAGCAAGGCCAGCAACATCGTGCGCGCGGCCCGCACCTTCGGGCTCACCTCCAAGGGGTACAAGCTGGAGCCCGCGGCGCTGCGCCGCATGCCGCTCCCCATGATCGTGCACTGGAACTTCAACCACTTCCTGGTGCTGGAGGGGTTCGGGTCCAGGGGGCGGGTCTTCCTCAACGACCCGGCGTACGGCCCTCGCGTCGTGTCGGACAAGGAGCTGGACGAGTCGTTCACGGGCGTGGCGCTGGTCATGGAGCCGGGGCCCGAGTTCAAGCCCGGCGGCGAAGGGCGCTCGCTGGTGAGCGCGCTGCGTCGCCGCCTGCCGCGCTCGCACGCCGCGCTCGCCTTCATCGTGCTCGCGGGGCTGGCGCTGGTGGTGCCGGGGCTGGTGGTGCCCACCTTCTCACGCGTGTACGTGGACGCCGTGCTCATCCGCGGGCTGAGCGACTGGGTGACGCCGCTCCTGGCGGCCATGGGGGTCACCGCGCTCTTCATGGCCGCGCTCACCTGGCTGCAGCAGCTCTACCTGCTGCGGCTGGAGACGAAGCTGTCGCTCACGGCCTCCACCCGCTTCTTCTGGCACGTCCTGCACCTTCCCATGCAGTTCCTCTCGCAGCGCTTTCCGGGCGAGATCGCGTCGCGCGTGGGGCTCAACGACCGCGCCGCGCACGTCCTTTCGGGCGAGCTGGCGACGACGCTGCTCAGCATCGTGGTGGTGGCGTTCTACGCCGTGCTCATGTCCGGCTACGACCTGTGGATGACGGCCGTGGTGGTGGCGACCGCCGCCCTCAACATCGTGGCGCTCGTGGCGGTGTCGCGCAGGCGCACCGACCTCAGCTACCGCCTGGCCAAGGACTACGGCCGCTCCGTGGGCACCACCATGGGCGGGCTGATGAACATCGAAACGCTCAAGAGCACCGGCTCGGAGAGCGACTTCTTCGCGCGCTGGGCGGGGCAGTACGCCAAGGTGGTGAACGCCAAGCAGGAGCTGGGCGGGCAGACGCAGCTCCTTTCCGTGCTCCCCACCCTGCTGATGGCGCTCAGCAGCACGCTGGTGCTGGGGCTGGGCGGGCAGCGGGTGATGGACGGCGAGATGAGCATGGGGATGCTGGTGGCGTTCCAGGCGCTGATGCTCGCCTTCCTCACCCCGGTCAACCGGCTGGTGGCGCTGGGGAGCACCCTGCACGAGGTGGGGAGCGATCTGAACCGGCTGGACGACGTGCTGCGCGCCGAGGTGCGCTACACCCACGAGGCGCCCGACGAGGAGGCGCACCGCACCAAGCTCGACGGGCACCTGGAGATCCAGCGGATGTCCTTTGGCTACAGCCGGCTGGAGCCCGCGCTCATCCAGGACTTCAACCTCACCCTCAAGCCCGGGAGCCGGGTGGCGCTGGTGGGGGGCTCGGGGAGCGGCAAGTCCACCGTGGCGCGGGTGGTGAGCGGCCTCTACGACCCGTGGGCCGGGCAGGTGCTGCTGGACGGGCTCCCGCGCGCCGGGCACGCGCGCCGCACCCTCATCAGCAGCCTGGCGGTGGTGGACCAGGACATCTTCCTCTTCGAGGGAACGATCCGCGAGAACCTGACGATGTGGGACGACACCGTCTCCGACGCGGACCTGGTGCAGGCGGCCCGCGACGCGTGCATCCACGACGAGATCAGCGCGCGCACCGGCGGCTATTCGGGGAAGGTGGAGGAGGGCGGCCGCAACTTCAGCGGCGGGCAGCGCC
This sequence comes from Longimicrobium sp., assembly GCA_036387335.1. Lineage (NCBI taxonomy): Bacteria > Pseudomonadati > Gemmatimonadota > Longimicrobiia > Longimicrobiales > Longimicrobiaceae > Longimicrobium > Longimicrobium sp. The sequence continues at coordinate 15,515 of DASVTZ010000048.1, read as the reverse complement.
AGCGGCTGGAGATCGCGCGCGCCCTGGTGAACAACCCCACCCTGCTGGTGCTGGACGAAGCCACGAGCGCCCTGGACCCGATCACCGAAAAGGAGATCGACGACAACCTGCGCCGCCGCGGCTGCATGTGCCTGATCGTGGCGCACCGCCTGAGCACCATCCGCGACTGCGACGAGATCGTCGTCCTGGACCGCGGCCGCATCGTGGAGCGCGGCACCCACGACGAGCTCAAGGCTCGCGGCGGCGCCTACAGCCAGCTGATCGCGATGGAGTAAGGCCGCGGGATTCGGTACCGCCCCCTCTCCCGTTATCGGGAGAGGGGGCAGCGAGGAACGAGCGGGGGTGAGGGCCCCCCGCACCACGCACCACAAAGGCCAGATGAGCAACTCAACGCCGCTCCAGAGGGCCGCCGCCGGCACGGCGGTGCGCGAGGCCACCAACGCCCATCCGCTCCTGCTGGAGCACGGGCGCGCCTGGCTCGTACAGACGGGGCGGATCGACGTCTTCGCCACGCGCATGGAGGGAGGCGAGCCCTCCGGGAGCCGCACCCACCTCTTCCGCGTGGCAGCCGGCGAGTCCATGGTGGGCACCGGCGAGGCCGCGGGAATGGCGCTGCTGGGCGTGGGCGCGCCGGGAACCACGCTGCTGGAGGTGGACCTGGCGCCCTACCGCGACCGCGCCCCCGACGCCGCCGCGCGCCCGCGGCTTGCGAAGGCGCTGCACGGGTGGGTGGAGCGGCTGTACGACACGCTCGCGCTGGAAGGGCGCATCCCCCGCCACCGCACGCTCGACCCGGGTTCGATGCTGGAAGTGGAGGCCGGCGCCTGCGTGCGCCCCACCCCGCAGCTCTCGTGGATCCAGCCCACCGCGGGGAGCGTGTCGCTGGCCGGCGGCGCCGAAGTGGCGCTCGGCGAGGGCGAGCTCCTCCCCATCACCCGGCGCGCGTGGGTGCAGGCGGCCGGCCCCGCCACCCTGCGCCTGGTGAGCACCGAAGAGCTCCTCTCCGGCGAGGACGGATGGGACCCCGCCGCCGCGTGGGACGCCCTCGACCACCTTCAGCTTCGCGTGCTGGAGCGCGTGGCCGACCGGCTGGTGGCGGCCGAGCACGAGCAGCGCGAGCGGGCGCGCAAGCAGAAGAAGGCCAGCCAGGACGCCATGACCTCGGCCGTGGCGCGCCTCGCCCTCACCATGCAGAAGCCGGTGAAGCGCGCCCTGCTCCGCGCCCGCCCCACCGGCGACGAGAAGGAGGAGGAGTCGCTCCTCGCCGCCTTCCGCCTGGTCGCCGCGGCGGAGGGGATCGAGGTGGGGCACCTTCCCAGGGGGCACGAGCTCCTCCAGTCCAGCGACCCCATCCAGGCGGTGGCGCGCGCGTACCGGGTGCGCACCCGCCGCGTCACGCTGCGCGGCGAGTGGTGGAAGCGCGACAACGGCCCCCTCCTGGGGCGGCTGGCGGAGCGGTCGCGCGCGGTGGCGCTCTTTCCCCTTCCGGACGGCGGCTACAACCTGGTGGACCCTTTCGCGCGCACCGAGACGCGCGTGGACGACAAGGTGGCGGAGACGATCGGGCACTTCGCCTTCACGCTGTACTCGCCCTTTGCGCCCGACCCGCTGAACGCGCGCGATCTGTGGCGCTTCGGCCAGCACAACATCCGGCGCGACCGCACCACGGCCATCCTGGCGGGCGCCGGGGTCGCCCTGCTGGGGCTGGTGACGCCCATGGCGATCGGGATGCTGTACGACGTGGTCATTCCCGGCGCCGACCGCGCGCAGCTCCTTCAGCTCACCATCGGGCTGGTGATCGCGGCGCTCGCCTCGGTCCTCTTCCAGGTGGCGCGCGGCTTCGCGCTGCTGCGCATCGAGAGCAAGGTGGGGCCGCGCCTGCAGGCGGCGGTGCTGGACCGGCTCCTCTCGCTCCCCCTGCCGTTCTTTCGCGACTACGCGGCGGGCGACCTGGCGGACCGCGCCATGGCGATCGAGGAGATGCGGCGCATCCTCTCCGGCGCGGTGGTCACCGTGCTGCTGGGCGGGCTCTTCTCGCTCGCCAACTTCGGGCTCCTCTTCTACTACAGCCCGCACCTGGCGAAGCTGGCGGCCTTCCTCATCGCCCTGGCGGTGCTCACCACGGGGGTGGTGAGCTACGCGCAGCTCCGCAGCCAGCGCGCCATCCTGCAGCTGCGCGCCAAGAACTCAGGCCTCGTCCTGCAGCTGCTCACCGGGCTCTCCAAGCTGCGGCTGGTGGGCGCGGAGCCACAGGCGTTCGCGCTGTGGGCGCGGCTCTTCAGCGACCAGCGCGTGCAGCAGTACCGGGCGCGCACGCTGGGCAACCTCCTTTCGGTGTTCAACGCGGCCTTCCCGGTGCTGGCCACGCTGGTCCTCTTCTGGTCCGCCGCGCCGGCCGGACCCGGCGGACCTGGGGCGGGCGGCGCGCCGGTCCCCGATGCGCTCGCCACGGGCGACTTCCTGGCCTTCGTGGCGGCGTTCAACTTCTCGCTGGGCGCCATGCTCTCCAGCAGCACCGCGCTGATCGGGGCGCTGGTCGTCATCCCCCTGTTCGAGCAGGTCGCCCCCATCCTGCGCGCCACCCCGGAGGTGCACGCGGGCAAGCACGACCCCGGCGAGCTTTCCGGCGCGGTGGAGCTGCAGCACGTCACCTTCCGCTACCACGGCGACGGCCCCACCGTCCTCCAGGACGTGTCGATCCGCGTGCAGCCGGGCGAGTTCGTGGCGCTGGTGGGCTCGTCGGGCTCCGGCAAGTCGACCATCGTGCGCATGCTGCTCGGCTTCGAGACGCCGGAAACGGGCTCGGTCACGTTCGACGAGCAGGAGCTGAGCGGGCTGGACCTGCTTGCCGTGCGGCGGCAGATCGGCGTGGTGGTGCAGAACTCGGGGCTGATGTCGGGCGACATCTTCACCAACATCACCGGTCCCACCACCGCCACCATGGACGATGCGTGGGAGGCGGCGCGCATGGCGGGTCTGGACGAGGACATCAAGCAGATGCCGATGGGGATGTACACCGTCATCAACACGGGCGGCGGCACCCTGTCCGGCGGGCAGCGGCAGCGCCTGATGATCGCGCGGGCCCTGGTGCACCGCCCGCGCATCCTCTTCTTCGACGAAGCCACCAGCGCGCTCGACAACCGCACGCAGGAGATCGTGAGCCACAGCCTGGACACGCTCAAGGTGACGCGCGTGGTGGTGGCGCACCGCCTGAGCACCATCCGCAACGCCGACCGCATCTACGTGATCCAGAACGGCAGCGTGGCGGAGCACGGCACCTACGACGAGCTCTTCGCCCGCGACGGACTGTTCGCCGAGCTCGCGCGCCGGCAGCTGGTCTGACCGGAAAGTGCGTGAGTGCGTTAGTGCGTGAGTGCGCTGGGGGTAGACGGCGGCCGGCGGGATCGCCGTTCACTCACGTCCTGTCATCCTGAGAGAGCCGCCTCCGCGATGCGTGCGGCGCACCTTCACTCCGGCGGCGAGCGAAGGATCTAGCCGGTGAGGCAAGAGCATGGTGGGTCGCGTACGGGCCCCGCGTCACGCGCAGTAGATCCTTCGCTTCGCGCCGGAGGTCGGAGCACGGGCTGGGCCTGAGAGGCGCTTCGCTCAGGATGACAAAAAGCGGGGGGCGCCCGCGGTTCGGCACTTGGCACTTGGCACTTTGCACTTGGCACTTTGCACTCGTAAACGCACTAACGCACTAACGCACTAACGCACTTCCCTCCCACGGAGTCCCATGCACCGCACGCAACCCATCCGCCCCATCCTCTGCCTGCTGGCGCTCGTGTCGCTGGCGTCGTGCGGGGGCGCGGGAGACCCCTCCGCCGAGCGCCTCAAGCGCGCGGCCAGCGGGCGCGGCGAGATCGTGATCGGGGCCGCGTGGCCCTGGGAAGCACACAAGGACGTGCTCTACTGGCAGGGCATCGAGCTCGCCGAGTCCGAGATCAACGGCAAGGGGGGGATCAACGGCCGCCGCATCCGCATCCTGCGCGCCGACGACGGCGAGGACGTGGAGAAGGGGCGCCTCATCGCGCAGGAGTTCGGCAAGAACCCGGACGTGGTGGCGGTCATCGGCCACCTGCAGTCGTACGTCACGGTGCCCGCCGCCGCCATCTACGACCTCTCCGGCCTCCTCCTCGTCTCCTCCACCGCCACCACCTCGGAGCTGACCGCGCGCGGATACCGCCGCGTCTTCCGCACCATCTTCTCGGACGTGGACGTGGGGAAGCAGATGGCCGACTACGCGGTGCAGCGGGGCTACCAGCGGGTGGTGGTCTACTACGCGCGCGACGAGTACGGGCGCGGGCTGGCCAACGCCTTCGAGGAGCGCGCCGCCGCGCAGAAGGTGCGCGTGCTGGACCGCCAGTCGTACGATCCCAGCCTCTCCCACAACCTCAGCGACGTGCAGCAGACGGTGGAGGGGTGGAAGGACCTGAACCCGGACGCCGTCTTCATCGCCGGGCAGAGCGAGCAGGCCGCAGTGCTGGTGACCGAGCTGCGCCGCCGCGGGATGAACGCGGCCATCCTGGGAAGCGACGCCCTCGCCACGCCCACCTACGTGCGCACCGCCGGGGCCGCCGCCGAGGGGACGGTGATCGCCAGCCCCTTCCACACCGACGCGCCGTCGCCGCCGGTGCGCCGCTTCACCTCCGCCTTCCGCGCGCGCTACCAAAAGGATCCGGACGCGGGCGCGGCGCTGGGCTACGACGCCGTGAACGTGCTGGCCAACGCCATGCGCACCGCCGGCACCTCCTCGCCGGACAAGGTGGCGGAGGCCCTCCACGGCACGCGCGGCTGGGAGGGGGTGACGGGGAAGTTCACCTTCGACCAGAGCGGGAGCCTGGTGGACATGCCGATCCGCAAGGTGGTGGTGAGGAACGGCGCGTTCCACCACCTGGACGAGACCGCGGCGCCGCGCTGACCGTGGAGGCCGCCGCGCGCCTGGAGGTGCTGCGCGCCCACGGCGCCGACGCGGGCACGGCGGCCGAAGTGCTCGCCTACAACGAGAGCGAGTTCGCCGCTGGCGCCGCGGGTCCGCTCCCGTTGCCGGACGAGCCCTTCGTGGCCGTGTGGGAGGAGTACGCCACCGCCCCGGCCGCCGCCCTCCGCGACCGCCTCGTCCAGCTCCGCTTTCCCATCGCGGAGGGGATCAGCGCGACGCCGGAGTACACCGCGGCCACCCGCCGCGGCATCGCGCCCCCGGCGGACGTGCCCGGGCTGGAGCTGGAGGCGCCGGAGCGCATCCGGCTCTTTCTGCATCCGACGGCGGCGGGGCGCATTCCGGTGGTGCTGGTGGAGCACCGGCCCGACTTCGTGGCGGTGGTGCGCGCCCTCACCCGGCGCAACGAGCCGGCCTACATCCCGCCGTCGCAGGGCGCGGCGATGGTGGCCGGCTACGTCAACTGGGACCGGGTGGCGCGCCTGCGCGCGGCCCACGAGCGCGGCGAGATGGAGGAGTGCCGCGGCCTTCCCTGGCCGGAGGCGTTCCAGCGGATGCGCGACCGAAAGGAGCTGTACCAGGACCGCTTCGTCCTCCTCAGCCGCGGCCCGTACAGCGGCGTGGGCGCGGCGGAGATGGGGCTGGGCGAGGAGGAGTGGCTCGACGTCTCGCGCGTGATCCGGCTGGAGCACGAGTGCGCGCACTACTTCACGCGCCGCGTCTTCGGCTCCATGCGCAGCCGCCTGCTGGACGAGGTGATCGCCGACTACGCCGGCATCTCCACCGCGGCGGGCCGCTTCAGGGCGGACTGGTTCCTCCGCTTCATGGGCCTGGAGCACCCCACCGCCTACCGCGCCGGCGGCCGCCTGGAGAACTACTGCGCGCCGTACTCGCTGTCGGAGGCCGCCGTCACGGTGCTCCAGTCGCTGGTACGCCGCGCCGCGCTCAACCTGGAGACCGCCGACTCCGCGCTCCCCGCCGCCGCCCGCACCCCTGCCGGCCGCGCGCGCCTGATGTCCGCCCTCGCCTGCTGCACCCTGGAAGAGCTCGCGAGCGACGAAGGCGCGCCCCGCATCCTGGCGCGGCTGAACTGAATGCCTCACCACCGGAGACCAGCCACCTCGCGGTCTCCGATTATCGGACTGACACACGCGAAACGCCCCTCCCCCAGGCTGTTTTGGGGGAGGGGCCGCGAGGAACGAGCGGGGGAGGGGGCCGGGTGGGGGCTCGCTCCTCTACCGCGCCCCCGCCAGGTACCTCCGCGCGAACTCCACCGCGTCCGCGCCCGGCGGAACGCGCACCGCGGGAGCTACGCCCGTCGCGTCCAGCGGCTCCGCGGGGAGGCGATGAGAGCGCGCCACGGGAAACTGGATGCGCCGCTCGCCCGAAGGAAGCGCCACCGTCCGCAGGTTGCCGTAGTCCAGCATGCCGCGCGTGTTCTCGGCGCCCAGCAGAACCACCTTGCGGCTCTGGCGCACGTCCAGCGCGAACTGCTCGCACGAGCTGGCGCAGCGGCGGTCCACCAGCACCGCGACGGCGCGCGGAAGGGGATGCACCGTGTCGAAGCGGATCTCGCGATCCGCGTCGATCGGCACGAAGCCGCCCCGGTTCGCCTCCATCGCGGGTACCAGGGCGGCCATCCGCGTCCGGATCGCCTCCGGCAGGTTGGGCGAGGTGGACATGCCGCGCAGGTACTCCGTGTTCCCGGCCGAAGCCCACACGGAGATCCCGGGGACGCGGATGGGGCCGGTGTAGAGGAGCGGCAGGACGGATGCGTACGAATCGGTCCAGCCGCCGCCGTTCCCCCGCACGTCCACCACCAGGTACGGCCTGGCCAGGATGCGCGCCCGGTGCGCCGCCACCACCGAGTCGATCGCAGGCTTGTGGCGCTGCCCGAAGTCCGGAAGCCGCAGCACCGCCGTGCTGTCGTCCGGGTAGCGCACCGAGGGACCCTCCGGCGGCGCGGGCGGCCCCGGGGCGGCGGGGCGCTGGGCCGGCGCGGAGGCGAGCACGGACATGTGCCGGTCGCCGAAAAAGCCGGCCCAGCGCCGCAGGGCGGCGGTGCACGCCTCCGCATCCGCCGCGGCGCGCGCGTCGGCGCGGACGCTGTCGGTGAGCGCCGCCAGGGCGCCCTCCTTTCCGCGCGCCTTGTCCGCGAAGCCGGCGTAGTCGTGCCGCACCACCGCCGCCGCCGAATCCACGTCGCGCACGCACGCCGCGGCGCCGGCCACGGGCGCCGGCGCGGGGGAGCGGGCGGGCGCCGAGCACGCGCCGCCCGCGACGGCAAGTGCCGCGAAAAGATAAACCTTTTTCAATGGGCCTCCGCAGATTACAATGCGTTGGGGGCGCGGCGCCGGAAGGCGAAAGACAACCTTTTGCCCGCGCCGTACATCATACAGGAGAAGGATGCGGAGTGCACCACTCCCGGCCCGCCGTCTCCGGGACCGCGCGGGAGTGTGGCGGAAAGGGATCATCCGCCGTCCGCGAAGTGTACGCCGCCGGAGACGAGGACGCGCGCCGGGTCGAAGCGCTCCTTCATGCGGACCACTTGCGGCCAGCGGCTGCCAAAATGCTCGCGCCACTCCCGTGGCCCGTAGCGCAGCCACCCCGGCACGTAGCGCTTGCCGCCCAGCTCGCGGCCGCGCGCGTCGATCCGCTCCAGCAGTCCGATCACCGCGTCGCTTTCGGCGGCGCCCGCCTCCGGCTCGATGGTGAAGAGGACCAGCGACTCCGCGTCCGGCGTCACGAACATGGGGCGCGTGAGCGACGCCCGGTCCAACAGGAGCATCAGGATGGTGGAGGCGGCGCGCAGGCCGGGCGGAAACCACTCCAGCACCTCGGCGATGAACGCGCCCCCCGCCTCGCGCGGAAGGATCACGTCCACCCCGGGCGCTACGGTGGCGCGGTCGCGGCTCCAGCCGGGCCGCCCGAGCGTGGAGTTCGCCAGCACGAAGTCGCGGTAGGGCTGGCGGCGCTCCCCGCCGCGGCGCACGAAGCGGAGCCCGTGCGGCAGCGGGGCGGATGCATCCTCGCAGTCCAGCGACAGGGCGTAGATCCAGCGCCCGCCGCGGTGCGCCGCCCACCCGCGAAGGTGCTCCGCCGCGCCGGCCCCGGCCAGCAGCCGCGCGTCGTCCAGCAGCTCCTGCGGGTCGGCGTAAAGGAGGGTGGAGCTGGACACCTCCGTGCCGGGGCGGCGCAGCCGGTGTCGCGCGCGGGTGACCACGCCGAACTGCCCCAGCCCGCCCAGCGCGTGCAGAAAGAGGTCGGGGTTCTCCTCCGCCGAGCACCACACGACGTCGCCCGTGCCGGTGACCACCTCCAGGGCGGTGTGGTTGTCCAGCTGCACCCCGTGGCGGAACGACGAGTAGCCCACGCCGCCCACCGCGGCGGTGCCGCCCACGGTGGTGAAGAGGTTGTTGGTCAGCACGGGCGGGACGAGGCCGTGATCCAGCGTCCGGTCCACCAGGTCGCGCCACACGACCCCCGCGCCCACCGTCGCCAGTGCGCGCGCGGGGTCCACCTCCTCCACCGCGCCGAAGCCGTGCATGTCCAGCAGCACGCCGCCGTCGGAAAGCGACTGCCCCGCCTGCGTGTGCCCCGCGGCCTGTGTCGTCACGGCCACGCCGTGCCGCGCGGCGAAACGCACCACGCTCGCGACATCCCCGGAGTCGGTGGGACGCACGATGACGGCGGCACGGCGCCGGACCACGCGGCCGTAGTCGGAGGAGCGGGCTTCCAGCTCCTCCCCGGCGTCGGTCACGGTGCCGCGGACGATGCGCCGCAGGTCGGCGGCGAGCGCTGCTGGGGTCACGGGGCGGGTCTCCGGGAGGTGTCGGAAAGGGCTCGGGACGGGCGGGCACACGCCACGGGAGCGCGATGAAGTACACGGTGGCGGACACGATGGAGGTGGTGCGGGACGCCGTCCCCACCGGCCTGGTGGACGCGGAGGCGTGGCGGGCGGTGCGCACCCTCGGCGGCCACCTTCCCGCGGCGCTTCCGCAGGCCTTCTACCTGGAGTGCCGCCTGCGCGCGGAGCCCGCGCCGGTGGACTGGATCGTACGGGTGGAGGAGGCGGGGCGCGAGATCCTGGCCGGCCGCAACCCCCGCATCCGCCTGCCGGAGCCGCTGGCCTCGTCGCCCGTGTGGGCGCGGATCGCGCGCTTCTGCGCCGCGTGGACCGACGAGCCGGGGCTGCGCCGCGCGGTCGCCAACCTCTGGCTGGAGTTCGACCTCGCGCCCGGCGGCCCGGCCGTCCCGGAGCCCTCCGTCTTCGTCTCCACGGACGAGCGCGTGGTCCGCTCCTTCACCGCGGGCGAGTGGGAGGGATTCGTGGGCCGGCTGATGGCGCTGCTGGGCCCCGGCTCGGCGGACACGCGGCGGACCCTGCAGCGCGCGATCGCGGAGCGCCCGGCCGGCGCGCGCATCCCCTACCTGGGCTTCATGCTGGGACGCGCGGTGCAGCCGGTGCGCCTCTACCTGGCCGGCGTGGGGGCGGGCGCGCTCCCCTCGGTGCTGGGGCGGGCGGGGTGGCGCGGCGCCGCGCACGAGCTGGAAGAGCTCCTGGCCCGCGTCGCCGCGGCGGGGGAGGCGCCGGAGGTTGGGATGGCGCACCTGGACCTGGACGGCGAAGTCCTTCCGCGCGTGGGCGTGGAGTACACGCTGCGCCGCCCCGAGCAGCTTCGCGGAACGGTAGTGGAAACCGGCTTCCTCGACCATCTGGTGGCGCTCGGGCTCTGCGCGCCGCAACGCCGCGCGGGGCTCACGCAATGGTCCGGTCATACCGTCGCCACGCTTCGCCACGAATTGTGGCAAAGTGTGATGCTCCGCCGGCTCAATTGCATCAAGCTGGTGCATGAACCCGGGCGCGTACCGGAGGCGAAGGGATACCTGCTGGCGGAATGGAGGCAGGCGGTGCGCCGTAAAACCGGCATGGCGCAGCCCAGCATGACCCATGCCTCTCCGCATGCGACCTGAAACGTGCCGAGGAGAGCGAATTAAGCTCGTGTTAGGCCCTCCAACGTAGGTGTTTTGCGCCTGTATCGGGCATGTGTATTGCACGTTGTTCGCGTGGGTTCCTGGCTCCTCACCCCTTGCAGTGAGTGTCATCATGTCCGATCCAGGCAACGACAGACTGTTGCGGGATGCATCGCTTCGCGCCGCCACCGACGAGGTGTTCCGCAAGCGTCTTCTCACCCAGCCGGAGCAGGCGATCTATGACGCATTCGGCGTGCGGCTCCCCTCGTCGCACCGGCTGCGCTTCATCGAGAAGCCCGCGGACGTGGACACCCTGATCGTGCTCCCGGACCTGGAGAACGGCCAGGTGGAGCTGGACGACGACCAGCTGGACGCCGCCGCCGGCGGCGAGGACGATCCGCCGCCGTCGCCGCCCCCCGCGCCGTGGTGATCCACCCTCCTCCAAGAGGAAGCGCCGTGTCCATCTTCAACCTTTTGCGTGGCTGGGCTCCGGGCCCGGCGCGCACCGCGGCGCCGCCTCAACCGCCGCAGCAGCAGTCCGATGAGCTCCTGGCCGCGCTCGAGATCTCCGATGGAGACCTCGAGGAGGCGGTAGGCGGCCTGGAACGGATCTACGCGTACGATTCGATGGCGGGCGTGCTGGAGAAGCGCGCCTGAGCTTGAACGGGTCCGCGGGCGTGCGACGGCACGCCGGCGGCTTCCGGCCGGTTTTTCCATGCACCTACGGGAACCCCGCGATCGGTCGCGGCGGCCACCCGGTACCCCGCGTGCCCTGATCCCGCAGGTCAGTTCACCGTGCGCCGCAACTCCGCCCGATCTCTCTGAGGGTGGCGCCCGGCGGGCGGTCTGGAGATTCGAAACCTTTCGGCTTTCTGGAAGGAGTTCCGCAGTGCCCGCAACCGCCCCGCAAACCTCCGGCGTCATCCGCGCCATCATCGCGGCCGAGGAGCCTCAGGCCGTCCGCCGTGTCGCCGCCGGCCTGGACGCGCTGTGCTTTCCGTACCGCATATTCCCCCCGCGCGTGCCGGACCTGCTCGCCGGGCCCCCGGGCGCGGTGTACTGCCTGGGCTCGCGCCTCGCCTCGGACGTTCCGGCGGAGGTTCCCGGCCCCGTGGTGGTGCTCCTGAGCGGAGCGCAGCTCACGGACCGGGCGGTGCTGCGCATCCAGAGCCTCCACACGAGCACGCTGCAGCTGGAAGGGCTGACCCCCACCTCGCTGCTGCGCGCCGTGGTCTCGGCCACCAGCGGAAGCGACGCGGAGTGTGTGGCCGAGCAGATCCTGCACATCGCGCGTCTGAACCGGGTGCCGCGCCGCCTGGTGGCGGCATTCCTGGCTGACCCCGCGCGGATGACGCGCCTCACGGACCTGCGCCGCGCGCTCGCCCCGCTCTCGCGCGAGGGTGCGCAGGAGCTGGTGCGCTCCACCGGATTCTCACGCGCCGAGCACCTCTTCACGGCGCTGCGCTGCGCCACGTGGATCCTGCTGCGACAGGAAGGCGTCAAGCGCTGCGAGGTGGAGCACTACCTGGGAATCGAGAACCGCACCTCCTTTCGGCGCGCGTGCGGCCGGGCGGGGGTCCCCGCCCTCAACAGCCGCCTCTGCGTGGAAGCCTTCGACGGCGCGGTGTCAGCGCAGCAGCAATAGCCTTCCGCACCGCCACGATGAACGAAGCCCCGGGGATGCTCTCCCGGGGCTTCGCCGTTTCGGTGGCTGGCTGGCTCGCGCGGGCCAGCTCTCCGAACCTTCTCGTGTGTGCCGGGGCGGCCGTCGTTGGCCGCCCACGTGGTTCGATGTTCAGCGAACCGTGATCTGCTGCACCATTCCGTGCGCCACGTGCGGCTTGCCGTCGCCCGCGTCGGGGACCATGCAGAGGAGCGCGTACTCGCCGGCCGTGAAGTCGGCGGTCACGTCGTTGGAGGCGCCGTGGCTGAGCAGGGTGGCACCGCCCACCGGCGCGCCCGGAGGGGGCCCCTGCATCTTCTCCAGCCACGCGACCATGTCGGCGGCGCTCTTGCCGGGCGCCAGGCGCACCAGGATCAGCTCGTGCGGCTGCGCGGCGGCGTTCTCCACGCGGATGGTGCGCTTGCCCGCCGCGATCCCCGGCGTGACCTCGTACGAGTAGTCGCGCAGCGTGATCCGCGCGTCCGGCGCCGCGGCGGGCGCCTGGTTGGAGGAGGCCGTCACCGTCAGCGGCTTCACCATCCCCTTCATCAGGTGCGGCACCCCGTCGCTCGAGGGGATGAAGCAGAGGAGCGCGTAGCTGCCGGGGGCGAGCTCCACCGTCGCCTGCGCCTGGCCGCCCGGCACCGGCGTGTTGGGCCCGCCCACGAAGCTCACCCACGGCGGCGGCGGCCCCTCGTGGTGCTTCATCCCCTCCATCAGCTCCTGCACCGTGTGCCCCTCGGCGATCCTGACGAGCTGCACGTGGTGAAGCTCGGGGCCGCGGTTGACCAAGTTGATGGTGGTGAGGCCGGCGGGGATGCTGGCCGGCGCCTGGAAAGCGAAGTCGGATGCCGTGATCGTCACCACGTTGGCGGTGGCGCGGACGGCCGGGGCGCTCTCGCGGGCGTCGCCCTCCGAGGTGCACGCGGCGGCGGAAAGGAGGAGCGCCGCGGAGGCCAGTGTGGTCCAGGAAGAGTTTCGCATGGTTCGCTTCCGTTGTGCGGTTGGTCAGCGCTCACCGGGCACCCTGCCCGCGAGGTGACGAAAGAGTACGCCGCACCACCCCCTCCTGAATCGGTCGAATGACCGGGGTCGCCCGACCCGGGTCATCTGACCCCGGTCAAACTACCCGTGTGGCGCGGGCGCTTCCGAACAATCTTGGGGCACGAACGGCCGGTGCACCCCGCACCCCCATTCTCGACCCTCGAAAAGGACGCGGACCATGTCTCCCACCTCGTTCGCCCGCTCGGCTCGCCTCGGCCTGCTGGCCGCCATCGCTCCCGCCGGTCTCGCGGCGCAGAGCATCGCCATGACGGAAAACGGTGGAACGAGCTCCCCCGCCCCCCGCGCCACGCTGACCACCGAGGCCGTGCCGGGCGCCGCCTACCGCGCCGGCCGCGTGCAGCGGATGGTGCTGGGGACCGGGTACCGCTCCCTCTGGGCGACGCCCGCTTCCGTCGAAGTGCTGGACGTGGCGAGCTACGCCGGCGGCCTGACCCCCACCCGCACCGGCGGCGACTTCAGCACCCGCTCGCTCCGCTTCCGCGGCGCGGACGGGCTGGAGTACGTCTTCCGCCCGGTGGACAAGGACGTGACGCAGGGGCTCCACCCCCACCTCAAGAACACGATGGTGGACCGCGTGGTGCAGGACCAGGTGAGCGTGGCGCTTCCGGGCGCAGTGCTCGTCGCCTCCGCCCTGCAGACGGCCGCCGGGGTGCAGCACGCGCCGCCGCGCCTCGTGGTGCTGCCGGACGACGCGGCGCTGGGCGCCTTCCGCGCCGAGTTCGCGGGGCGTCTGGGGACGATCGAGGAGCGGCCGGGCGACAACTTCGGCGGCGCCGCTGCCGTGGAAGCGACGGAGGAGATGCTGGCTGCGCTCGCCAGCGGCCCCGCCCACCGCGTGGACGCCGAGGCCTACCTCAACGCCCGCCTGCTCGACCTGGTGATGGGTGACTGGGACCGCCACGACGGCCAGTGGCGCTGGGCCCGCTTCGACCGCGGCGGCACGCAGGTCTGGACGCCGATCGCCCGCGACCGTGACAACGCCTTCTCGCGCCACGGCGGCCTGGTGGCCACCTTTGGCCGCGGCATGATGCCGAAGCTGGTGACCTTCGACAGCACGATGGCGGGGCTGCGCGGCCTCACCGACAACGCGCAGCACCTCGACCGGCAGCTTCTCTCCGGGCTCTCCAAGGAGACGTGGGACGCGACGGTCCGCTCGCTCCAGGCGCGCCTGACCAACGACGCCATCGACGAGGCGGTGCGCCGCCTTCCGGGCGAGCACTACTCGCAGGCCGGCGCCACACTGGCGCACACCCTGCGCGCCCGCCGCGACCAGCTGCCGGCCGTGGCCGACGCCTTCTACCGCCAGCTCGCCGACGTGGTGGACGTGCACGCCACCGACGCCTCGGAGCGCGTGACGGTGGAGCGCATGGCCGACGGCGCCGTGCTGGTGAAGATCGCCCCGCGCGCCGGCGGCGAGCCCACCTTCAGCCGCCGCTTCGCCCACGGCGAGACGCGCGAGATCCGCATCCACCTGGCCGGCGGCGACGACGCGGCCATCGTGACCGGCGCGGCCCCCATCACTCCGCTGGTGCGCATCATCGGCGGCGCCGGCGACGACACCCTGCGCGACGAGTCGCCGGCCGAGGCGGGGCGCCGGACCGTGTTCCACGACAGCGAGGGCAACAACGCCATCGAGGCGGGGACCGGCGCCCGAGTGGACACGCGGTCGTACACGAAGCCGGTCCGCGCCCGCACCTTCGACAACCCTGAGGCGGAGCAGGACCGCGGCACCACCCGCGCCTTCGGCCCGCACCTGGGCTACACGGCGGACGCCGGCCCCATCGTGGGCGGCTCCATGACCTGGACGACCCGCGGCTTCCGCCGCGAGGGCTTCGCGCAGCGCCAGCGGATCCGCGCCGAGTTCGCGCCGATGCAGACCGGCTTCGCGCTCGACGTGCAGCACATCGGCCGCGGCATCGACGGCACCTCGCTCCTGGTGCACGCCCGCGCCTCGCAGATCGACCCCTTCCGCTTCCACGGCTACGGCAACGAGACCGCCAACGACGGCCCGCGCGACCGCTACCTGGTGGACCAGACGGTGGTCACGCTGGAGTCGGAGGTCGGGAAGGAGCTGGGCTCGGGGCTGCGGCTGGGCGTGGGCCCGGTGGTGCGCTACCGCAGCGCCAGCGCGGACGAGGACACCCCGTTCTTCATCGTGGCGCCGCTGGGCACGGACGCCTACACCACCGCCGGCCTGCGCTCCACCATGGAGTGGGACGGGCGCGACGCGGCGGCCTTCCCCACGCGCGGCGGCTGGGCGCGGGTGACGGCCGAGGGGCACCGCGGGATGAGCGGCGACGTGGGCGGCTTTGGCCGGGCGCGCGGCGAGGGCGCCGGGTACCTGCCGGTGGCGCGCGGCACCGTGCTGGCGATGCGTGCCGGCGGCGAGCGGGTGTGGGGCGAGTTCCCGGTGCAGGAAGCGGCCTTCCTGGGCGGCGGCGAGTCGCTGCGCGGCTTCTCCCGCAACCGCTTCGCCGGTGACGCCGCGGTGTGGGGCAACGCGGAGCTGCGGGCCTCGCTGGGCACGGCCAACCTGGCGGTGACGCGCGGCAACCTGGGCGCCATCGTCCTTGCCGACGCGGGCCGCGTGTACTTCGACGGCCGTTCCGACGGCGGCTGGCACCCCACCTACGGCGGCGGCCTGTACTTCTCGATGCTGGACCGCGCCTACACGGGCACCATCATCGCCGCCCGCGGTGAGGACGGCTGGAAGGCGTACGTGAAGCTCGGGCTTCCGTTCTAAGGGCCTCCTCCCCGCTCGTTGCTTCGCTGCCCCTCCCCCGAATGCCGGGGGAGGGGCAGTTCGCGTGCATCCGCGTCGGCCGCGCAGGGTGGTGCGGGGGCGGGCACGGGCAGCCACGCGGGGCTGCCCCT
>DASVTZ010000047.1 GCA_036387335.1 Longimicrobium sp. | reverse complement strand
GGCGATGGCGCGCGCAGCCGTGTCCAGCTCCGCCAGGATGGCCTGGCGCGGGGTCTGGGCGGCGGCGGGGACGGCGAACGCGGCGGCGAACAGCGCGGCGATGAGGGCGCGGGTCATGGAAGCGGGGCAGGGGGTGGAGCGCGGGCGAACGGGAACGCTAACCCCACGATTCCACGCGCGGCAAGGGGCGCGCTTCCTTGCGCGGTACCACGTGCGCGCTACGTTTCGCCGTGAACCCATTCCGGAGGATGAACGAATGAAGCGCTGGTCCCCCACGCTGGTCGGCGCGCTGCTCGCGCTCGGGGCCGCGGCCCCGGCCGCGCACGCGCAGGACCCCGCCGTACCCGCCGGCGCCATGGCTGCACGGCGGGCGGTCCCCAACCCGATCGTGCTGCCGCGCGACTTCCAGCGCGCCGTCGCCCGCGGGACGCGCACCACCACCGGCACGCCCGGGCCACGGTACTGGCAGCAGCGCGCGGATTACCGCATCCGCGCCACCGTGGACGCGGCGGCCAAGACGCTCACCGGCAGCGAAACCATCACCTACCACAACCGCTCGCCGGACACGTTGCGCGTGGTGTGGCTGCAGCTCATGCAGAACGTCCATCAGCCCGAGGCGCCGCGCAACGAGGAGGCGGAGGTCACGGGCGGGTATCGCTTCACGCGCGTTGCGGCGGGCGGGCAGCCGGTGCGCGAGAGCGAGGACCTGCGCTCCGGCAGCGGCTACGCCATCGACTTCACCCGCATGGCCATCCGCCCCGCGAGCCCGGTGCTCCCGGGCGATTCGGTGCGCCTGGAGCTGGACTGGAGCTACAAGATCCCGCAGGCCGGCGCGGGCGCGCGGATGGGGCACAGCCGCGACAACCTGCTGTACCTGGCCTACTGGTATCCGCAGATGGCCGTGTACGACGACGTGGTCGGCTGGCAGACCGATCCGTTCCTGGGCGGCGCCGAGTTCTACATGGGCTACGGCAGCTACGAGTACACCGTCGACGCGCCCGAGGGGTGGGTGGTGATGGGGACCGGCACCCTCGCCAACGCCGAGCGGGTGCTCCCGGCGGACGTGCTGCAGCGCTGGCGCCGCGCGGCGCAGAGCGACACGACGGTCCACGTGCTGGGCGCGGGCGGCTTCGGGGCGGGGAAGGCGACCCTGCGCGGCGCCAGCGGCCGCCTGCAGTGGACCTTTCGGGCGGACAGCGTGCGCGACGTGGCGTTCAGCATGACGCGCGAGTCCAACTGGGACGCGGCGCGCACCCCCATTGGCGACCGCAACGGCGATGGGCGCACGGACTACGTGCTCATCCAGTCGCTCTGGCGCTCCACGGCGCCGCGCTGGGCCAACTCGGTGAAGTACGCGCAGCAGTCCATCACCCACCACTCGGAGTTCACGGGCGTGCGCTACCCGTGGCCGCACATGACCGCGGTGGAGGGGGAGGACATCATGGGCGGCGGGATGGAGTACCCCATGATGACGCTGATCGGCCCGTACACGGCGCAGGGCGACACGGCGCTCTACAGCGTGACGGCGCACGAGCTCGGCCACATGTGGTTCCCCATGATCGTCGGGGTGGACGAGCGGCGCTACGGTTGGATGGACGAGGGGACGACCAACTTCAACGAGAACGAGGCGTACAACGACTTCTACCCCGCGGGCCTCAGCGCGCACCTGCGCGAGCAGCGGCAGTACGTCGGCTTCGTGAACAACGTGGGCGACCCCGAGCTCCTCCGCTGGACGGACCTCCAGCAGCCGAACCTGGGCGGGTTCGCCACCTACACCAAGCCCGCCACGCTGCTCTCCACCCTGCGGGCCCTGCTGGGGGAGGAAACGTTCCTGCGCACCTACCGCAACTACGCGCGCACCTGGGCCTTCAAGCATCCGAAGCCCTGGGACTTCTTCAACGCCTTCAACGCGGGCGCGGGGCGCAACCTGGACTGGTTCTGGTCCACCTGGTACAAGGAGGCGTGGACGCTGGACCAGGCGGTGGGCAGCGTTACAAGTAGCGGCGCGAGCACAGTTATAACGGTCGAGGACCGCGGCAGCGCGCCGATGCCGGCCCGCCTGCTGGTCACGCACCAGGACGGCACCACGGAGCGCCGCGAGGTGCCGGTGGAGACGTGGCTCGGCGGTGCGCGCACCGCCACGGTGAGCGTCCCGTCCGGCAGCTCGCCGGTGGTGCGGGTGGAGATCGATCCCACCAGCTCCTTCCCGGATGTGGACCGCGCGAACAACGTCTGGACGCGCTGATCCTAACTGCTGGTCTCACGCAAAGACGCGAAGACGCTAAGGAAAGAAGGGGCCGCTCCGGGTGGGGCGGCCCCATTCCGATTTTGTAGTTCTTTGCGTCTTAGCGTCTTTGCGTGAGACTGCTGTTCCTTCAGGCGCCCGCGATGCGTCGGACCCCGTCGATGAGGCGGTCGACGTCTTCGAGGGTGGTGTAGGGCGCGAGGCCGGCGCGGATCAGGCCGCCGCAGTCGTCCAGGGCCAGGCGCTCGCAGACGGTAGTCGCGTAGAAGTTGCCGTTCCACACGAAGACGCCCTCCTCGCCCAGCCGCTTCGCCACCTCGTCCGGAGATGCGCCGGGGACCGTGAAGCCGAGGGTGGGGGTGCGCGGCTCCCCGTCCGGTACGCCGTAGACGCGCGTCCCGGGAATGGAGCGGATGCCGGCGATCATGTGGTCGAAGAGCTCGCGCTCGTGCGCCTCGATCATCTCGAACGCCCCGTCAAGCGCCGCGCGGCGGTCGTCGCCACCGGCGAGGCTGGCGATCCAGTCCACCGCCGCGGCGGCGCCGACGATCCCCTCGTGGTTCTGCGTTCCCGTCTCCCAGCGCTCCGGGGCCTCGTCGGAGGCGGGGGGCACCTTGTACGGTGTGAGGCGCTCCAGGTGCTCCTGGCGGCCCCAGAGGATGCCGACGTGCGGGCCGAAGAACTTGTACGCGGAGCAGGCCAGGAAGTCGCACCCCAGCGCCTGCACGTCGATGCGGCGGTGCGGCGCCAGGTGCACCGCGTCCACGAAGCTGATCGCCCCCACCGCCCGTGCCATCGCCGTCACGCGCGCGACGTCGTTGATGGTCCCCACCGCGTTCGATGCGCCCCCCACCGCCACCAGCTTCGTCTTGGGGCCGATCGCCTGCTCCATGGCCTCGTAGTCCAGCTGCATGGTCTCGGGGATGAAGGGGACGGTGCGCACCGTCACCGCGCGGTCCTCGGCCATGCGGCGCCAGGGGGCCTGGTTCGCCTGGTGGTCCAGCTCGGTGACCACGATTTCGTCGCCCTGCGTCAGCTCCCGTCCCAGCGAGCGCGACAGGTGGAAGGCGAGCGTGGTCATGTTCGCGCCGAACACGATCTCGCGCGGCGAGCCGGCGCCCAGGAAATCGGCGAACGCCTCGCGGGCAGCCGTCATGGCGGCGTCGGTCTCTTCGCTGGTGCGGAAGTGGCCGTGGGTGTTGGCGTTGTGCAGCGTCAGGTACTGCACCACCGCCGCGGCGACCTCCTGCGGCACCTGGCTCCCGCCCGGCCCGTCAAAGAACGCGATCGGCTTTCCCGCGACCCGACGCGCGAACACCGGGAACGACGCGCGGACGGCGTCGGTGAACGATTGTGAAGAGACGGTGTTCATCGTGTTGTCGGCATTTGGCTTAGAAGATGGTGCGTCAGAACGCGCACGAAGGAAGATGGCCTCTGCGCACGATCCGCGTCGGCGCAGATGCACGGGATGCACCGCGGGCGCGTCAGAATGCCGGGTGCTGGGTGGGTTGGCAACGGGGCGGGGGTGTTTTGGGGCGGGCAGTGGAGAAAGGCGGGGCACGGGCAGCCACGTGGGGCGGCCCCTACGAGGGTCGTGGTGCGGATGGCAGACGGCGGGGCGGAGGCAGGCACGGGCGTGATAAATCACGCCCCTACTGATGCTGAATAAATATGCATAGTTCGCGTGGAGGCATCTGCGAGGGCTACCCCACAAACGCAAACCCCCTCCCCCAGGCAGTTTTGGGGGAGGGGGATGCGTCGCGGAGCGACGCTGGGGGTGGGGGC
>DASVTZ010000046.1 GCA_036387335.1 Longimicrobium sp. | reverse complement strand
TCCCCCACCCCGTCCGCGCGATCAGCACCGAGACGAAGAGTGTCGTCCACGCGTCGCCGTGCGGCACGCCCAGCTCCGTGAGCCCCAGACCGGCGAGCACCGACACCGTCACCCACACGTCGGCGCGCAGGTGCGCCGCATCGGCGAGAAGCAGGTCGCTGCGCAGCGCCTCACCACGGCGTTTTTCATAGCCGGAGGCGACGAGGCCGATGACGAGCGACACGGCCATCGCGCCGACCGCGACCGTCGCGTCGAAATCGGGCGGCTCGTTGCCCAAGATGCGCGACACGGCGCCGCGCACCAGCTCCGTGACGGTGATGGAGAGGAAGGCCACCATGGCGAGGGCGCCCAGCGTCTCGAACTTGGCGTGGCCGTAGGGATGCTCCTCGTCGGGCGCGGCGCCGGCCACCCGCGCCAGGACGATGGCGACCAGCGTGGTCAGCACGTCCAGCCCCGAGTCGATGGCGCCGCCCAGCACCGCCAGTGACCCCGCCCGCACGCCGGCGTACGCCTTCACCGCCACCAGCACCAGCGACACGGCCAGCACGGTGTTGAGTACCCGGCGCACGTCTGCCGAGCGCCGCGGCGATGCCTCGCGTCCCGCGGCCGCGCGTCGCATCATCCCACCAGCGCGGTACGCACGCGCGCCGCCGCCTCGTCGACCGCGTCGGAGATCGCCGCCTCGTCCAGCGTCGCCAGCACACCGTCGCGAAAGAGGACGCGCCCCTTCACCGCCGTCAGGATCACGTCCGTGGCGCGCGCGGCGTGGAAGACGGCCGCCACGGGGTCGTGCACCGGGCGCACGTGCGGCCCGGCCAACGACACGGCGCACAGATCCGCATCCTTGCCCGGCTCCAGCGTCCCCACGCGGCCCTCGATCCCCAGTGCAACGGCGCCGTCCAGCGTGCAAAGCCGCAGCAGGTCGGCGGGCGACAGGATCTCGTGCGACTGGAGCTGCCCGCGGTGCACCACCGACGCGATGCGCGCCTCCTCCAGCAGATCGAGCCGGTTGTTGCTCCCCACCGAGTCGGTCCCCAGCCCGACGCGCACCCCCGCGTCTCGGAGCGCGGAGTACGGCGCAACGCCGTGCCCCAGCTTGGCGTTGGCGACCGGGCAGTGGGCCACCGCGCACCCCGCCTCCGCGATGCGCAGCACGTCCTCCGCATCGATCGTCACGCAGTGGATGAGGAGCGGGCGCGCATCGAGGACGCCGAGCCGGTCGAGCATCTCCACCGTGGTGCGGCCGCGCACGGGCGTGTCGATGCCGCGCGCCTGCAAGCCCGGCGCGAAGTCCCCCGCCCCGCGCTCCACCAGGTCGCGCTCCGCCACCGACTCCGACGCGTGCACCGCCATGGGGAGCTCCTCGGCCACGCAGTACTCGGCAGCGGCGCGAAAGAGGCGGTCGGACACGGTGTACGGTGCGTGCGGCGACACCCCGATCCGCACCAGCTCCGTCTCGTCGCGGCGGAGCTGTTCGACGGCGGTGCGCAGCTCGTCCATGGAGTCGTCGGCCTGCGCCGGATCGGGCCCGAAGACCTCGCGGTAGAGAACGCCGCGCATCCCTGCCTCGCGCATGGCCACGGCCCCTGCGGCGGAGGATTCGGTGGCGGCGAGCGTGGTCATGCCGGAGCGGATCGCCTCCACCATCGTCCAGCGCGCGGCGACGAGGTAGTCGTCGTCGCGCATGGCCGTGCGCTTGGTGCCCACCAGGCGCAGGATCCAATCGCGGAAGCGGAGATCCTCCAGCGCGCCGCGAAAGAGCGAGAGCTCGGGATGGGCATGCACGTTGACGAGCCCGGGGAGGAGGGCGGCCGCGCCCAGCTCCACGATCTCGGCATCGGGGGGCGGCTCGATGGCCGCGCTGGGGCCGACCGCCGCGATCCGCCCGTCCGCGCCCACCATCACCGCTCCCTCGCGGATCGGCTCCGCCGCCACGGGCAGCACCCACGCCGCGCGGTAGATGGTCGCCCTCTCGTGCGTCATTCCTCCCTCGGTACCGGGTCGCCCGTGCGTGAGCGCCCGGGCAGGTGCACACCGCGTTCCGCGAGGGGCCCTCACCCCCGCTCGTTCCTCGCTGCCCCCTCTCCCGATAACAGGAGAGGGCTCCGCCCTCCTGTCATCGAGAGAGGGGGCTTGGTGCCGTCCCACTGCGGTTTGCGCCGTGCGGAGGGCCCCCTCCCCCCGGCCCCCTCCCCCGCCTGCGGGGGCGCAGGGCGGGTGAGGGGGAGAACTCCGCGCGCGCAGCACCGATCCGTAGGGGCGCGATTCACCGCGCCCGTGCCCTGCGCCGC
This sequence comes from Longimicrobium sp., assembly GCA_036387335.1. NCBI lineage: Bacteria > Pseudomonadati > Gemmatimonadota > Longimicrobiia > Longimicrobiales > Longimicrobiaceae > Longimicrobium > Longimicrobium sp. The sequence goes on along the minus strand of DASVTZ010000046.1, from coordinate 253 downwards.
ACCGCATTGATCCCGTAGGGGCAGACCTGCGTGTCTGCCCACCGCCCGCCACACCTCCATCCCTGCCCCACCGCACCGATCCCGTAGGGGCCGCCCCACGTGGCTGCCCGTGCCCGCCAGCGTGACGTACTCTGCTACGCGCGCAGACCACCGCGCTTTCCTAACATTCCCAGGAGAGGCCGCGAGAAACACCCGGCGCCAGGCCCCCTCAGTTCGGGAAGCTGAACAGCGACGCGCTCAACGCACGCCGGCT
>DASVTZ010000045.1 GCA_036387335.1 Longimicrobium sp. | reverse complement strand
ATCTCGTTTCCGTCACGGCAATCTCCCTCGATGAGCGGCTCACGGGCCGCGACTGTCAGCTCTGCACCCTTCCGCGCACGCGGATCGGCGGCGCTCCTGCAAGGTTCGTGGCAGCGCGCGCGTTCTATTCGCGAACTGCGTGCCCGCGCGCCGCAAGGTAGCGCCGCGCCTCGGCCAGGGTGTACTCGCCGAAGTGGAAGATGGAGGCTGCCAGCACCGCGTGCGCCCCCGCCGCGAGCCCCGCGTCCAGGTGCTCCAGCGCCCCCGCGCCCCCCGATGCGATCACGGGAATCCGCACCGCGCCGCTTACCGCGCGCAGCAGCTCCAGGTCGTAGCCGTCGCGCGTGCCGTCGCGGTCCATCGAGGTCAGCAGGATCTCCCCCGCGCCCAGCGACTCCACGCGCCGTGCCCACTCCACCGCATCGATCCCCGCCGCGCGCCGCCCGCCGTGGGTGAAGACCTCGTAGCCGCTCGCGGACGACTCGCTGCTCCGCGCGTCGATCGCCACCACCACGCACTGCGAGCCGAAGTGCTCCGCCGCGCGCGCCACCAGCGCCGGGTTCTCCAGCGCAGCGGTGTTCACCGACACCTTGTCCGCCCCCGCGCCGAGGATGGCGACGAAGTCCTCCACCGAGCGCACTCCGCCGCCCACGGTGAAGGGGATGAAGATCGACTCGGCGGTGCGGCGGATCACCTCCAGCATCGAGGAGCGCCCCTCGTGCGATGCGGTGATGTCCAGGAAGCAGAGCTCGTCCGCGCGCTCGGCGTCGTAGCGCATCGCCTGCTCCACGGGGTCACCGGCATCGCGCAGCCCCTCGAACTGGATCCCCTTCACCACCCGCCCCTCCTTGACGTCCAGGCAGGGGATGATGCGCTTCGCTAGCCCCATGACAGCTCCCGCAGGCGCGCCACCATCCCCTCGCCCAGCGTGCCGCGGTACACGCCCTCCACCGGACCGCGCAGCAGCAGCGAGAAGTCGTCGCGCACGTCCACGTGCAACGATCCGCCGGGCATCCGCACCTCCACGCTGCGCTCCGTCACCATCCCGCGTCTCACGGCGGCGGCCGCGACGGCGCAGGCGCTGGAGCCGGATGCGCGCGTCTCCCCCGCCCCGCGCTCCCAGACCCACGCCTCCACCGCGCCCGGCTCTACGGGGACGGCGAACTGCACGTTGGTGCCACGTGCGAACGCCGGATGAGCGGAGATCTGCGGGGCGCGGCGGCGCAGGTCCTCCACGTCCAGCTCGTCCATGAAGACGACGCAGTGCGGGTTGCCGATGGAGACGGTGTTGATGAGCACCGCGTCGCCAGCCTCCAGCTCCAGCGCCTCGTTGTCCACCTCGCGCTCGTCGCCGGCGAGTCCCACGTCGGTGCTGCGGAACGATGCTGTCCCCATCTCCGCCTCCACCATCAGCACCCCGCCGCCCATCGCGCCGACGACGGTCATCTCCACGATGCCGCCGGGCGTTTCGACGCTGAACGGCACGCCGACGCTGGCCTCGCCGCGCTCCAGCAGGTACGCGGCGAAGATGCGCAGCCCGTTGCCGCTCTTTTCCGCCTCCGTGCCGTCCGGGTTGAAGATGCGCAGCCCGAAGTCCGCCGCCGTCGACCCGGTGCGCCCCAGTATGCCATCGGAGCCGACGCCGGTGTGCCGGTTGCACAGCAGGCGCACGGCGGGCGGGGTGAGGTCGAACGGGAGCGCGTCCAGCTCCAGCGCGATGTAGTCGTTGCCGAGCCCGTGGCCCTTGTAGAACTCCGCCATCTCAATCCTCCGATCGGGTGATCTCACACAGAGACACAGAGGAAACTACAAGAAAGGAAAAGAGGTTTGGTTCTCCCTCGGTGTCCTCTCTCTTTTACCTCTGCGGCTCTGTGTGAAATGGCAGTTCACAGCCGTGCGAAGTTGCCCAGGATGCGCAGGCCGTCCTCCTGGCTCTTTTCGGGATGGAACTGGATGCCCCACACGTTGTCGCGCCGCACGATGGATGCGAAGGCGTCGTCGTAGGTGCAGCGGCCGAGGACGTGCTCGCCGTCGGCTTCCAGCACGCCGTAGGAGTGGACGTGGTAGAAGTAGCGCGCCTTCGGGCCCGCGACGCCCTCCAGCACCGGATCGCTCTCCGCGGTGCGCACGAACTCGACCGAGTTCCAGCCGACGTGCGGCAGCGGGAGGTCGGTGCGCAGGCGCTTCACCGTGCCCGGGATCAGGCCGAGGCCAGAGATGCCGGGTGCCTCCTCGCTGGCGTCGTAGATGAGCTGCATCCCCACGCAGATGCCAAGGAAGGGGCGCTCGGTGCCGATGAACTCGCGCACCGCGTCGCCCAGGCCGCTCTCCTCCAGCCGCGTCATGCACTGCCCGAAGTGCCCCTGGCCGGGAAGGACCAGCCGCTCCGCGCCACGCGCCACGGCGGGGTCGGAGGTCAGCGTGACCTCCGCGCCCTCGTGCTCGAACGCCTTGGCCACGGAGCGCAGGTTCCCCGCCCCGTAGTCCAGCAGGACGATGGACGGCTTCACAGCGCACCCTTCGTCGAAGGCACCTCGCCCGCGCGGCGTGGATCGAGGGCGGTGGCGGCATCGAGCGCGCGGGCTGCGGCCTTGAACGTCGCCTCCACCACGTGGTGGGCGTTGTCGCCGCGGATGCCGTCCAGGTGCATCGTCAGCCGCGACTCCATCGCGAACCCGCGCCAGAACTCCGCCGACAGCGCCGCGTCGAAATCACCGATGCGTGGCTGGCCCGCGGGGAGCGGCACGTGGAAGTGCAGAAAGGGGCGGCCGGATACGTCCACCACCGCGCGCACCAGCGCCTCGTCCAGCGGCACGGTGGCATCCGCGTAGCGCACAATGCCGCGCTTGTCGCCCAGAGCATCCAAAAACGCGCCGCCCAGCGCGATTCCCACGTCCTCCACCGTGTGGTGCGCGTCGATGTGCAGGTCTCCCGTGCACTCCACCTCCAGGTCGAACATCCCGTGGCGGGCCAGCGCGTCCAGCATGTGGTCGAAGAAGCCGACGCCGGTCCTCACCTCGGCCTTTCCCGTGCCGTCCAGCTCGATACGCACGCGGATCTGCGTCTCGCGAGTGCTTCGCTCCCTCGTGCCGACGCGGCTCATCGTGCCTCCTCCATGATCGCGCGGACGGCGCCCAAAAAGGCGTCGTTCTCCTCCGGCGCGCCGACGTTGACGCGCAGGCAATCCTCAAGCATCGGGTACTTGCTCACGTCGCGGATCAGGATGCCGTGCTCGTCCAGCAGCCGCTGAAAGAGCTGCGTGTGGGTGATGTTGGGCGACTCCACGCGAAAGACCCAGAAGTTCGCCTCGCTCGGGTACACGCGCAGGCCGGGGATCGCGGACATCTCGCGGATCAGCCGGTCGCGCTCCTCGCGCAGCTTCGCCACCCCCGGCTCCAGCAGATGCCGGGCCCGCAGCACCTCGGCCGCGGCCACTTCGGTGAAGAAGTTGACGTTGTACGGCAGCTTGGCCTTGTTCACCTCGGCGGCGAGGGCCGGGTGCGCGAGCATGTAGCCCGCGCGCAGCCCCGCCATCGCCATCGCCTTGCTGAAGGTGCGCAGCACGACGAGCCGCGGGTGCGATTCGAGCAGGCAGATCGCGTCCGCGCCGCCGAACTCAACATATGCCTGGTCCACCAGCACCAGCCCGCTCGCCTCGTCGTGGATGTGCGAGATCTCGTCCAGCGACAGTGCCGCGCCGGTAGGGTTGTTGGGCGTGCACAGGACCACGACCGCCGCCCGGCTCTCGCGCGCGGCGCGGATGATGGCGTCCACGTCGAAGCGCAGGTCGGCGGCGAGCGGCACGGAGACCACCACGCCCGCGTTCACCTCCGTCATCAGCCGGTACAGCGTGAACGTAGGCTCGGGGATGACGACGGAGGTTCCCGGCCCCACAACCACGGCGAGCACGGACTGAATCAGTTCGTTCGATCCGTTCGCCACCAGGATCCCTTCCGCCGGCCACCCCGTCGCCTCGCTGACCGCGGCGATGAAGTTGGAGGCGACGAACGGCGGATAGCGGTTCCACGGCCGGTCCGCGAGGATGGCGGCGATGCGCGCCTTGACCTCGTCGGGAACGTCCCAGGGGTTCTCGTTCTGATTGAGCTTGATGCGCGGCTCGTACGGGCGCAGGGTGTAGGCCCCCATCGCGCGGACGGAGGGCTTCACCAGCGCGAGGACGGCTTCGGCGTCCAGGTCGGTCAACGCGGTATTCCCCTTCGAAAAACGAGCGGAGGGCGCGGCCCCATTGCCGCGCCCTTCCGGTCCCATCCACGCGAACTTCGAGGACGGGTCATCGCTCCACGTGGATGATCTGGTCGCGGCGCGTCCCCACGGAGACGTAGCGGATCGGCACCTCGGTGAGCTCCTCGATGCGGCGCAGGTACGCCTGCGCGGCCGGCGGCAGGTCGTCCCAGCGGCGCGCATCGGCGGTGGAGGTCTGCCACCCCTCCATCGTCTCGTACTCCGGCTGCGCTTCCTCCAGCAGCCCGAGGTCGCCGGGGAAGTCCTCCAGCGACTCCCCGCCCGCGCGGTAGCTCACCGCGACCTTGAGCTCGGGCAGCGTGTCCAGCACGTCCATCTTGGTGACCGCGAGCCCCGTGAGCCCGTTCACCCGCGCCGCGTACCTCACCACGACCGCGTCGAACCACCCGCAGCGCCGCGGCCGCCCCGTCGTCGCGCCGTACTCCCCGCCGAGCTTGCGGATCTTCTCCTGCATTTCCCCCTGAAACTCGGTGGGAAGCGGGCCTTCGCCCACCCGGGTCGTGTACGCCTTCACCACTCCGTACACCTCGGCGATCGCCGTAGGGCCCACGCCCACGCCGAGCGCCGCGCCCCCGGCCGTCGTGTTGGAAGACGTGACGTACGGATAGGTGCCGTGGTCCACGTCCAGCAGCGCCCCCTGCGCACCTTCCAGCAGCACGCGCTCGCCTGCCCGGATCGCGTCGTGGATCACGCGCCCCGTATCCACCATGATGGAGAGGAGCCGCTCGCGGATCGACATCACCTCCGCCACCAGCGCATCGGCATCCACCCGCTCATCGGTGGCCAGCAGCGAAAGCCGCTCGTTGACTCGCACGGCGGCGGCGCGGAGGCGCTCCTCGGCGCGGGCGGCATCGCGCAGGTCGGCCACGCGGATCCCCTGGCGCGCCACCTTGTCCTCGTACGCCGGCCCGATCCCCCGCCCCGTGGTTCCGATCTTTCCGGCGCCGCGGTGCTGTTCGGCGGCGCGGTCCAGCAGCTTGTGGTACGACAGGAGGAGGTGCGCGCGACCGCTTACCCCCACGCGCGGCGCGGCGTCGATGCCGCGGGCGGTGAGCTTGTCCAGCTCCTGGAAGAACTGGAAGGGGTCGAGCACCACGCCGTTCCCCAGCAGGCAGCGGCGGTTGGGGTGCAGGATGCCGGAGGGGATCTGGTGGAGGATGAACTCCTCGGTCCCCACGTGCACGGTGTGCCCAGCGTTCGCACCGCCCTGATACCGCGCGACGACGTCCACCTCCTCCGCGAGGACGTCGACGATCTTCCCCTTCCCCTCGTCTCCCCACTGGGAGCCGACGATCACCACACAGCCGTTCTTGCCAGTCATCTCGGACGCTGTACCAGAGGAATCCGGCCGCATTGCGCACAAAAGCGCGGGCCCGCCGCAAAGGTGGGACCGCGCTCGACGTATCCTGTGGCGAATGTAGGACGGGGGCGAGGGTGGTGTCAACACGGGGGCGGGCGCGGGCGGCGGGCGGCGGGCCCCCTCCCCCGCTCGTTCCTCGCGACCCCTCCCCCAAAACTACCTGGGGGAGGGGTGGTCGGCAGGTTCGGGGTCGCGGGGCGCGGGCAGCGCGGCGCGGATGCGGGCGAGGACGTCTTCGATGTCGGCGAAGATCTCGCCGTTGCGGAAGCGTATGACACGGACGCCGTGGGCGGCGAGGTTGGCGTCCCGCGCGGCGTCGTACTCGTGCGTGCGGTCGTGGATCGGCCCGTCCAGCTCCACGCAGAGGCGACCTTTTGGGCAGTAGAAGTCGAGGATGGCACGCCCGACGGGGTGCTGTCGCCGGAAGTTGTAGCCCATCACCTGCGCCTTCCGCAGCCGCCGCCACAGCACCCGCTCCGCCGGCGTTTCCCGCCGCCGCAGCTCTTTCGCCCGAGCGTCCAGCTCAGCCGTCGTCTTCCGAATCCTTTTAGAGTACATCCATACAGATACCCCGGATCACACCACCGGTAACCAACCTGGGCCACCACCCCTCCCCCAGGCAGTTTAGGGGGAGGGGTCGCGAGGAACGAGCGGGGGAGGGGGCCTCGCCGCCCCCGCCCCTACACCCACACCCCCAACTCCCCCAGCGCATCCCCCACCGTGTGCACCGATCCCGTCACCAGCACCGTCCCGTACGGCGCCATCGTCGTCACGCGCTGGAGGGCGGTCGGGAAGTCCGGAATCACCCGCACCGCCACCCCCGCCGGCACCTCCAGCGACGCCGCCACCGCCTCCGGGTCCCAGCGCCGGGAGTCGGGGGCGGTGGGGGCGACGGTGAGCACGACGGCGTCCACGCGGGCCACGAGGGGCGGGAGCATGGCGCGCCAGTCCTTGTCCGAGAGGATCGCCGCGAGGAGGACGCGCGGACGAGGGAGCTCCAGCGCGTCGAGCGTGGCGGCCAGCGACTCGACGCCGGCGGGGTTGTGCGCGACGTCGAAGACCCAGGTGAGGCCGTTCCTCACCTCCACCTGCATCCGGCCTGGCCAGCGCACCCCCGCCAGCCCCGCCTCCACCGCGTCCCACCCCGGCCGCAGGTCGTCGGGGAGGATGCCGAGCAGCTCGGCGGCGAGGGCGGCATTGCGGGCCTGGTGCGCGCCGATCAACGGCGTGTGCACCTCGCGCTCGCCCCAGCGCGCGGAGGACAGGCGGAAGCGGGTGCCCTCCAGCGACAGGCGCACGTCGTCCACCCGCGCGACGTCGTCGAGCACGAGAAAGGGGGCGCCGACCTCCTCCGCGCGGCGGCGGAGGACGCCGAGGGGGAGCGGCTCCGACTCGCCGGCGATGGCGGGGGTGCCGGGCTTGAAGATCCCCGCCTTCTCCCACGCGATCTCGCCGGGAGTGTTGCCCAGGTACTCCGTGTGGTCGATGCCGACGTTGGTGACGGCGGTCGCGACGGGGGTGAGGACGTTGGTCGAGTCGAGGCGGCCGCCCAGCCCCACCTCCACCACGGCCGCGTCCACACCCGCCTCGGCGAAGCAGAGGAAGGCGATGGCGGTGGTGGCCTCGAAGAAGGTGGCGCCCGACTCCTCGATGGCGGGACGCAGGCGCGCCTCACACGCCAGCAGGAGGTCGCGCTCCACCGGCGCGCCGCCGATGCGGATGCGCTCCGCGAAGGAGACCAGGTGCGGCGAGGTGTAGAGGCCCACTGTACGGCGCGGGTCGGCGGCGCGCAGGGCGGCGTCGCACAGGGCGCTGACGGAGCCCTTGCCGTTGGTGCCGCCGACATGGAGCGAACGGAAACGCCGGTGTGGATCACCCACACCGGCGAGGAGCGCCTCCGTCCGTTCCAGGCCCCAGCGGATGCCGCCCGTAGGCCGGGCGAAGAGCCAGGCCCCGGGTTCGTCCGCGCGCATCATGGGGCGTCGGGAGCCATGTTCAGCGCGAAGTCCTCCGGCGCGGGAAGCGCCATCATGTGCCGCAGCAGGCGCGACACCTCGCGCTTCATGCTCCGCCGGTCCACGATGCGGTCCAGCATCCCGTGCTCCAGCAGGAACTCGGCGCGCTGGAAGCCCTCGGGGAGCTCCTGCTTGATCGTCTGCTCGATCACGCGCGGCCCCGCGAAGCCGATCAGCGTCCCCGGCTCGGCCAGGTTCGCGTCGCCCAGCATGGCGTACGACGCAGTAACGCCACCCGTCGTGGGGTCGGTAAGGATGGAGATGTAGGGGAGCCCCGCCTCGTCCATCTGCGCGAGCACGGCGGAGGTCTTCGCCATCTGCATCAGCGAAAAGATCCCCTCCATCATCCGCGCCCCGCCGGATGCGGAAACGATGATCAGCGGCTGCTCCTTCTCCAGCGCGCGCAGCCCGGCGCGCGCCAGCTTCTCGCCCACCACCGAGCCCATCGACCCGCCGATGAAAGCGAAGTCCATCACGCCGATCGACACGGGGATCTCGTCCAGCTTCCCCTCGCCGGTGATGACGGCCTCGCCGTGGACGCTCTTGCGCTCAGCGGCGGCCAGGCGGTCCTTGTACGCCTTGAGGTCCACGAACTTGAGCGGATCGGCGGAGCGCAGGTCGCGGTCGCGCTCGCGGAACGTCCCCTCGTCCACCAGCAGCGCCACGTAGCCGTTGGCCGGCAGCCGCATGTGATGGGCGCAGGTGGGGCAGACGTTCCAGTTCTCCTTGAGCTTCTCGCGGTACAGGATGTCGCCGCACGCGGGGCACTTCTCCCACACGTCGCCGGGAAGGTCGCGCCGGTCGGCCGCCTGCAGGCGCGTCTTGGGTTTGCGGAACCAGGCCATGGGGTTCGGAGCTGGATATAGGATTGTGCGGGGAAAGTGCGTGAGTGCGTCAGTGCGCAAGTGCGCAAGTGCGCTGGATCCAAGCGCACTCACGCACTAACGCACTAACGCACCCCCCCGTGGAACTCCGGGACGCACTTCGGCGCCCGCTACCTCGCCGTCTCCGCGGCTATTCGCTGCACCACCGCCATCGCGGTGATGTTCAGCAGCAGGAACGAGCCGCCGTACGAGATGAAGGGGAGCGGGATGCCGGTGATGGGCATGATCCCCACCGTCATCCCCACGTTCACCAGCACGTGCGCGAACCAGCTCCCCAGCAGCCCGATCGGCACCAGCGAGGCGAACGGGTCGCGCGAGCGCTCGGCGATGTGGATCAGCCGCCAGAAGACCAGGCCGAACGTCACCAGCACCGCCATCACGCCGATGAACCCCGTCTCCTCGCCCACCACGGCGAAGATGAAGTCGGTGTGCTGCTCGGGAAGGAAGGCCAGCCGCTTCTGCGAGCCGTCCAGGAACCCCTTCCCCCACAACCCCCCGCTCCCGATAGCCACCCGCGACTGGATCAGGTTGTACCCCGCTCCGCGCGCGTCGATCATCGGGTCCAGGAAGACCAGCAGGCGGTTCTTCTGGTAGGGCTTCAGCGTGTTCCACAGCGGCAGCGCCACGCCGCCCGCCACGGCGTTGGCCATCCAGATGGAGGCCTTCTCCGCCAGGAAGGCGTCGCGGTACAGCAGCAGAACCAGCAGCACCACGATGTACACGCCCCATACGATCGGGTTGATCGAGATGAAGAGCGAGAGCGCCGGGCTCACCAGGAAGAAGATGGTCATCAGCGGCGTCCCGGCCCAGAACAGGCACCAAACCAGGATCGAGCCGAACACCATCGCCGAGCCGAGGTCGGGCTGCGCCAGCACCAGCACCATCGGCACCATCACCACCACGATCGGCTTCCACAGCGCCCACAGCGTGCGCGGAGGCTCGCGCCACTCGCCCAGCACGCGCGCCAGCATCATGGCCGTGGCCAGCTTCGCCAGCTCGGCCGGCTGCAGGCGCAGCGGCCCGATCACGATCCAGCTCTTGATGCCGCCCGTCGTCTCGCCGCCGGAGCCGATGACGGGGACCAGGAGGAGGAGGACCAGGGCAAGGGCATAGGCCGGCTGCGCCGCCCACTCCAGCCATCCAACGGGCACGCGCAGGATGAGCGGCACCAGGATCAGCGAAAGGCAGAACCAGATGATCTGGGCGCGCCACGCCCCCTGGGCGCGGGTGTACCCCACGTCCACCACGCCGGCGCTGAACACCATGGCGATCCCGAAGACCGCCAGCGCCACCACCAGCGCGAATAGGATGGGGTCCCCCAGCCGTAGCGCCCTGTACCTTCTCATAGACGGACCCCTACACCAGCGCGCGGTACACGGTTACGGCCGCCAGCCCCGCCGCCGCGGCGTACAGCGCCGCCAGCGGGGAGAGGGTGAACAGCACGGACGCGGGCCCCGCCAGGGACCGCGAAGAGAGCACTCCCCAAAGGAAGAGGTCGAACAGGTACTTCCCCAGCCCCAGAAAGGCCAGCAGGAGCACCGGCGAGTCGCCGGCCAGCACCTCGCGCGAGCGGGAGGCCAGGTAGCCCAGCACCGCCAGCACCAGCGCGCTGGCCCCCATGGTGAAGGGGTTCACCGCGCCGTCCAGCACGCCGAAGAGCACCCCCAGCCCGGCGGCGGAGCCGGCGCGCATGCGGCGCGCGGCCAGCAGCAGCGCCACCGTCAGCAGGTCGGGGACGTAGAACCCCAGCCCGAGCCCCACCTTGAGCACGAAGTGGAGGATCACCAGCCCCGCGATCAGTCCCACGAACTGCCACCGCGTTCCTTCCGTCATCGATAGTCCGCCGCTCGGTCAGGGGTTGGTCGGCGCCGGAAGCCCCGGCGGCACCCGGGGCGCGTTCGGGTCCACCACGCGCCCGGGAAGCTCCGGAGTCGGGTCCACGATCGCCGGGCGCTGCCGCGGCTGGGTGCGCGGCGCCGCGGCACGGGGCCGCGGGCGCGTGGGAGCCGTGGGCGTCGCCGCGTCGGGCGAGACCGCCGGGCCCGTGGCGCGCGCGGAGTCTCGCTCGGCCGCGCTGAGAGTGACCCCCCACGCCGCCGCCAGGTCCTGGTCGGTCGGCGCCGTGGTGGGCGCGCCCAGGATCAGGACGTGCGACATCTGCGCGGGGCTCACCAGGGGGCGGATGTAGTACACCCGCTGCCAGCCGCCCTCCGCGCGCCCCGCGCCCGCCACGCGGCCGACGGGGATGCCGCGCGGGTAGAGCCCACCGTCGCCCGAGGTCACGATCAGCGACCCGTTGGGCGGCTGCGTGTGGAAGGCCACCGGCGTCAGCGCCAGCATCCGCTCGCCGCGGGGGCCGTTGGTGGGCTTGGCGATGCC
>DASVTZ010000044.1 GCA_036387335.1 Longimicrobium sp. | reverse complement strand
GTGAACGAAAGTCGCCATCGTCGGTCTGCGAGTGCGAAAACTGCAGTCTCACGCGGAGGCGCGGAGACGCGGAGGTGGAACGGCGGGGCTCACACAGAGACACAGAGAGAGAACTGAAAGAAGAGGTCTCTGTGGCTTGCTGTTCCCTCTGTGTTCTTCTATGAGAAGGCTTTGTCTGTCAAGGGCCAACGTGGTGGCCCTGCCGGCCTCTGGCCGGCAACTCGCCCCGGACCGCTCTTCTATCCGCACTCTGGACTGCACGCTCTTGGGCGCCGGTGCATGCTGGTATCCGATGACCTCTCCCGACGCTGCCAACTCTGTTGCGGCCTCAGCTTCGGACCAAGACACAGATCGCAGTCTTCGGCGGCGAGGTATGTGGGGCGAGTCTGCCCTCTCACAAGTTCAGCGTGGGGCTACGCGGCCCGCTTGCTCTGCCGGTCTGGATCGTATGCCGCCTCCGTGACCCAGAGGCGGTGCAGCAGCACGGCGAGCTTGCGTGCCACCGCTACGACCGCTCGCTTCTTGGCGTTCTTCCCGCCGCGCGCCGCGATCGCACTCCCGAAGCGCCGCAGGTCGCACTCGGGACCGAACGGTCCCAGGATGTATTGTGCTGCGCTGACCAGGAGGCGGCGGCCCAGCTCGTCGCCCGCTTTCGTGATGCCGAGCTGAGGCGTGCTGTCGCTGCTGTCGTCCAGGCGCGGCACCAGCCCGAAGTACGGCCCCACGTCCCGGCTCTGCTTGAAGCGCCTCGGGTCCTCGATCAGGAGCACGAACGCCAGCGCGGTCAGCGCCCCCACTCCCTTCAGCTGCTGCAGGCGGGCGACCGCCGGGTATTCCAGAGCGATCTGCTCCACCTGCCGGTCCATCGCCTTGATCCGCTGTGTCACGTCCGTGATGACGGCCAGCATCGGCTCCAGCACGACCCGCAGCTCACAGGGGATCTGATGGGCGGCGCGTCCGGCGAACACCTCCGCCGAGCAGATCGTGACCCGTCCTCCGATCGCTTTGACCGCGCCGCGCACGTGGTTGATCAGCTTGGTGCGCACCCGCACCAACTGGTCCCGCGCTCGAATCAGCTCCAGGTGTGCCTGCGCTTTCGCGCTCCGGTGCTGCACAGCGTGCAACAGCTTCACGTCGGCTCTGCCCTGCCGCGCCAGGAACTCCGAATCCGTGCGGTCGTTGCGTTTCTTGCGCCGCCTGCTTCCATACAGCTCGCTCGGATTCGCGACCACCACCTCATGGCCCAGCTCCGCGATCTGGCGCGAGATCCACGGCGAGTGCGTTCCCGCCTCCATCACCACGCGGCACCGCTCCCGACATCCGAAGTACGCCTCCACCGCGCTTCGCGTCGTCTGCACCACCGCGGTGCGGATCACTCGCGATGTCTCGTCCACCTCGCAGGTATGACTTTTCCGGTCCCCAAGGTCAAACCCGATGGTAATCTTCGGGAACCACACCGTATCGCTGCGCATGGCTGTCCTCCGGCTTCGGGGCGTCTTGCCCGTAAACGGTCATTTCCCTGGCGAGCGTAATCTACGCTACGCCGCGACCGGCCGGGGGCAGCCTTCTCATACCAACTCTGTGTGAGGCTTTTCTCTGCGTCTCCGCGCCTCCGCGTGAGACAAGCAGTTAAGAATGCACGCCACGCGCCCGGCGCCTTGCTCGCGGGCCGGGGGAGGGCCTATCTTCCCCCGGTTTCGCGCCCATCCCCCAGCGGAGGATCGATGGCCCCCGAAGCCACGACGGAGCAGCTCCTGGCGCGCGCCAAAGAAGCATACGCGCGCAACGCGTACCTCGCCGCCCTGGCCGACCTGCAGACGGTGGCGGAGCGGCACCCCGAGTTCCCGGACGTGCAGAACCTCATGGGGCTCTGCCTGTCGCTGGTGGGGCGCACGGACGAGGCGCTGGAAGCGTTCGGGCGGGCCACGGAGCTGAACCCCGGGTACGTGGAGGCGCACCTCAACCGCGCCATCACGCTCAACGACCTGGGGCGCACCGAGGAAGCCCGCGAGTCGTTCGCCCACGCGGCGGGCGCGGACGAGGAGAAGTCCGGCGGGCGCTTTCCCAGCGCGGCGGCGGCGCGGCTCGCCAACCTGCACCAGGACCTCGGCGACCTGTACGCCGAAGCGGGCGGGGTGGACGAGGCGCTGGCCGAGTACCGCAAGGCGCTGGTGCTGCGCCCCCAGTTCCTGGACATCCGAAACAAGCTGGGCCGCCTGCTCGTTGAGGTGGGCCGGCACGACGAAGCGATCGCCGAGCTGCGCGGCGTGGTGGAAGCCCGCCCCTCCTTCGCGGCCGCGCGGGCCAACCTGGGGCTGGCGCTGTACCGCGCCGGCCGGGTGGACGAAGCCGGGGCGGAGTGGCGCCGGACGCTGGAGCAGAACCCCGGCAACGCCCAGGTGTCGTCGTACCTGGGGATGCTGGAACGGCAGCGCGAGGGCGCCGCGGGGCGCACGCAGGATTCCGTCAACGACCGTTGAACAATGCCCCGCCCATCGGGGTACCGGCACCCATGAGACCCAAGCTACTTACACGCTGCGCGCCGCTGGCCCTGGTCCTGGCGCTTTCCACCGCGGGATGCTCGGTGTTCCGCGCCCCGCCCCCGCTCACCCCCGAGACCGCGTACCAGCGCGGGATGGCCGCGTACGAGGCACGCCGCTTCGGCCGCGCCGCGGAGCTGCTGCAGACGTGGGTGGACGCCTCGGCCGGCGACCCGCGCCTCCCCGAAGGGCTGTACGCCCTGGGGCGCTCGCGCATGGAGACGCACGAGCAGCTGATGGCGGCCACCACCTTTCTGCGCATCGTGACGGAGTTTCCCGCCACGCCGCGCCAGGAAGACGCCCGCTTCGGCGTGTGCGAGGCGTACCGCACCCTGTCGCCCAAGACGGCGCTGGACCAGGAGAACACCGAGACGGCGCTGCTGTACTGCGGCTCGTACGTGGAGTACTACGGGCAGACCGCCCGGTCGGACCGGGCGCGCCTCTGGGTGGCGGAGCTGCGCGACAAGCTGGCCCGCAAGTCGTACGAGGCCGGGATGTGGTACTTCCGCCGCGGCGCCTTCGACGCGTCGGTCATCTACTTCCAGCGCGCGGCCACGGAGTACCCGGACACCCCCACGGCACCGCAGGCGCTGCTGCAGATGGCGCTGGCGTACGACCGGGTGGGGTACAAGGAAGAGGCGCAGGAGACCCGCGCAAAGCTGCGGCAGAGCTACCCGCAGAGCCCCGAAGCGCGCACCCTTCCGCCGGCGTAGGGGCGCCCGCAGGCGGAATGCGCATCGGGGTATTCGGCGGGACCTTCGACCCGCCGCACCTGGGGCACCTGGTGGTCGCCTCCGATGCGTGCGAGGCGCTGGGGCTGGAGTGCGTCCTCTGGATCCCCTCGGCCGTGCCGCCGCACAAGCTGGGCACCGTGCAGGCCTCCGCCACCGCGCGGCTGGAGATGGTGAGGGCCGCCGTGGAGGGCGACCCGCGCTTCGAGGCCGACGACGTGGAGCTGCGCCGCGAAGGGCCGTCGTACACGGTGGACACGCTGCGCGAGCTCGCGGCGCGCCACCCCGGCGACGAGCTGGTGCTGCTGATCGGCGCGGACAACCTGCGCGAGATCCCCGGGTGGAGGGAGCCGGGCGAGATCCTGCGGCTGGCCCGCGTCGCCGTCCTCTCCAGGGACGGCGCGGGAGTGCCGCCGGACGCGCCCATCCCCGCCACCAGCGTGGCGGTAACGCGGGTGGACGTGTCCGCGACCGAAGTGCGCCGGCGCGCCGCGGCCGGAGAAACGATTCGATATCTGGTTCCCGATGCGGTCCGCGCGCTGGTCGAGCGCCGCGGGTTGTACCGGGAGCTTCCCCGTTTGTAAGGCGAAGGGTACGTCCATGTTGAAGACCATCGTCCAGGCCCTGTTCGGCACCCGCCACCAGCGCGAGCTGAAGCGGCTGGCCCCCATCATCGAGCAGATCAACGAGGAGTTCGAGCGGCTGCAGGGCCTCTCGGACGACGAGCTGCGCGCGCAGACGGAGCTATTCCGCGCCCGCATCCGCGAAGCCGTCGCCGAAGTGGAGGCGGAGCTGGCTGAGCTGCGCGAGGAGAAGCGCGCAACGCTCGTCGCCGCCGAGCGCGAGGGGATCGCCCAGCGCATCGGCGAGGCGGAGGAGCGGCGCAAGGAGGCGCTGGAAGGGATCCTCGACGAGATCCTTCCCGAGGCCTTCGCCACCGTCAAGGCGGCCGCCGCGCGCCTGGTGGGCAGCGAGGTGATGGTGACCGGCCAGCCCATCAAGTGGGACATGGTGCACTACGACGTGCAGCTCATCGGCGGCATCACGCTGCACCAGGGCAAGGTGGCGGAGATGGCCACCGGCGAGGGGAAGACCCTCGTCGCCACCCTGCCGCTGTACCTCAACGCGCTCACCGGCCGCGGCGCGCACCTGGTTACGGTCAACTCGTACCTGGCCCAGCGCGACGCGGAGTGGATGGGGCACCTGTACGGCTTCCTGGGCCTTACGGTGGGGTGCATCGACCTGCACGAGCCCAACACCCCCGAGCGCCGCGCCGCGTACCACGCCGACATCACGTACGGCACCAACAACGAGTTCGGCTTCGACTACCTGCGCGACAACATGGTGCACTCGCTCGACCAGCGGGTGCAGCGCCACCACGCGTACGCCATCGTCGACGAGGTGGACTCGGTGCTCATCGACGAGGCGCGCACCCCGCTGATCATCTCGGGCCCCGTGGGCAACGAGACCAACGCGGCGTACGCGCGCTACAACCCGTCGGTGGCCGACCTGTACCGCCGCCAGAACCGCCTGGTCAACGACTTCATCGCCCAGGCCGAGCAGAACATCGCCGCCGGCGACACGTACGGGGCGGGGGAGAAGCTCTTCCTGGCCCGCCGCGGCGCGCCCAAGAACAAGCGCCTCCAGAAGATGCTGGCCGACGACCCCGGGCTGGTGAAGATCATCGGCAAGGTGGAGCGCGACTACATGATGGAGAAGCGCGTCCACGAGCTGGAGGAGAACCTCCTCTTCTCCATGGACGAGAAGGGGCACAACGTGCACCTGACCGACCAGGGGCTCGACGTGCTGGCGCCCAACGAGCACGACGCCTTCATCGTTCCCGACATCTCCGAGGAGGTGCACCGGGTGGAGCTGCAGGAGGGGCTGAGCGTGGACGAGCGCCGCGCCCGCGTGGACGAGCTGGAGCGCGAGTACGCGGAGAAGAGCGAGAAGATCCACGTCATCCACCAGCTCCTGAAGGCGTACGCGCTCTTCAACAAGGACGAGCAGTACGTCATCCAGGACGGGCAGGTGATGATCGTCGACGAGTTCACCGGCCGCATGATGGCGGGCCGGCGCTGGTCCGACGGGCTGCACCAGGCGGTGGAGGCCAAGGAGGGCGTGTCGGTGAAGGCCGAGACGCAGACGCTGGCCACCATCACCATCCAGAACTACTTCCGCATGTACGACAAGCTCTGCGGAATGACGGGCACCGCGGAGACCGAGGAAGGGGAGTTCCACCAGATCTACGGGCTGGACGTGATGGTGATCCCCACCAATCGTCCCATCCAGCGCGACGACCGCCACGACCTGGTCTACAAGACCAAGCGCGAGAAGCTGAACGCCATCGTGGAGGAGGTGCGCCGCCTCCACGCGCTGGAGCTTCCCGTGCTCGTCGGCACGGTGAGCGTGGACACCAGCGAGACGCTGTCGCGCATGCTGAAGCGCGGCGGGGTGCCGCACGAGGTGCTGAACGCCAAGTACCACCAGCGCGAAGCCGAGATCGTCTCGCTGGCCGGGCAACCGGGCGCCGTCACCATCGCCACGAACATGGCCGGGCGCGGCACCGACATCAAGCTGGGCGCAGGCGTCACCGAGCCGCGCCCGACGACGGACGCGGAGGGGAAGGCGGTCACCGAGATGGGCGGCCTGCACATCATCGGCTCGGAGCGGCACGAGAGCCGGCGCATCGACCGCCAGCTCCGCGGCCGCGCCGGCCGCCAGGGCGACCCGGGCGCGTCGCAGTTCTTCCTCTCCCTGGAAGACGACCTGATGCGCCTCTTCGGCTCCGACCGCATCGCCTCCATCATGGACCGCATGGGGGCCGAGGAGGGGGAGGTGATCACGCACCCGTGGATCACCAACTCCATCGGCGGCGCGCAGAAGCGCGTGGAGATGCAGAACTTCGAGGCGCGCAAGCGGCTGCTGGACTACGACGACGTCATGAACCAGCAGCGCGAGGTCATCTACGATCTGCGCACCTTTGCCCTGGAGGGCGGCGACGAGCTGCGCGCCGAGGTGTGGGACATGGTGGAGCACGCGCTCCCCGTGCTGCTGGACGAGTACGCCAGCGGCGACACCGAGTCGTGGGAGCTGCACGCCCTCCGCCAGCGCCTCCTGCTCGACTTCGGGATGAGCCCGGACCGCCTTCCCACCGAGGACGGCGTGGGCCACGACTTCAGCGGCCGCGAGGATCTGAGCGAGTACGTGATGGACGCCGCCCGCGCCGCCTTCGAGGAGAAGCTGGAGCGCTTCGGCGAGGCCACCGACGCGGTGCTGCGCTTCGTGGTGCTCTCCACCATCGACGAGAAGTGGAAGGACCACCTGTACGACCTGGACCACCTCAAGGCGTCGATCGGCTTCCGCGGGTGGGGCCAGAAAGATCCGCTGGTGGAGTACAAGAAGGAAGCGTTCGACATGTTCGAGGACCTGATGAAGGACCTCTACGGCGCGGTGTCGCGCTTCACCTTTCGCGCGCAGCTCGCCCCGGCGATGGAGGCGCCGCCGATGGGCTTCTTCGGCTTCCCGCAGGGCACCGAGGAGGAGCTGATGGAGGACGCGGGGATGGCGCCGCCGCCCCCCGCGCCGGAGCCGGCCCCGCCTCCGCCGCCGCGCCGCGCGCCGCTGCTGGGCGTGAACCCGTACGCGCAGCTCGCCCCGGAGCCCTCGCAGCTCCACACCAACCGCGAGGAAGAGGGCGCCCTGCGCCCCGCCCCCGCCACCAACGCCGTGGGCCGCAACGATCCGTGCCCCTGCGGGAGCGGAAAGAAGTACAAGAACTGCCACGGGCGGAACGGGTGAACGGCGGGGAATAGGGGAATGGGGAATGGGGAATGGGGAATGGGGAATAGGTGACAGCGAGCGGGGGCGGGGCCGGAATCGGCTCCGCCCCCGCTTGCGTTTGGGTGCGCTGGCGCGCGTTTGGGGGCGCCGCGCGGACCGGTTTCGCGTAGGGGCTTCTGCGGCGGCGGGTGTGGTGTGATGTTGGGGGTGGGAGGGGCCCTCACCCCCGCTCGTTCCTCGCTGCCCCCTCTCCCGATAACAGGAGAGGGCTGCGCCCTCTGTTATCGAGAGAGGGGGCGAAGCCCGCGCGCGGCGCACAAATTCCGTAGGGGCGCGATTTATCGCGCCCGTGCCCGCCGCCGCTCCGCCGCTCGTCACAGCGCACCGAACCTGTAGGGGCCGCCCCATGTGGCTGCCCGTGCCATCCCGGACGCCGAACCCCGCCCCCGCACCCATTCCCCTGCCGTGACCACCTACACCATCAAAGAATGGCCCACCGCCGACCAGCCGCGCGAGCGCCTGCGCATGCTGGGGCCGCGGGCGCTCGCGTCCAGGGAGCTGCTGGCGCTGCTGATCGAGACCGGAAGGCCCGCGCAGGAGGGAAGGGTCGCCAAGACCGCGCTGGACTTGGCCGGCGACTTGCTCCGCTGGACCGCGCAGGGCGGGAGCGGCCACGAGTCGCTGCGGCGCATCCTCACGGCGCCGCCCAGCGCCATCTGCGAGGTGTACGGGATCGGGCCGGCAAAGGCGGCCAAGATCCTGGCCGCCATGGAGCTGGGCCGCCGCGCCACCGAGGAGGTACGGGGCGAGCGCGACCGGATCGCGTCCCCGCGCGACGTGTACGAGCGGATGCGGCTGGTGATGCGCGACCTGCCGCAGGAGGAGTTCCACGTCCTCCTCCTCAACACCCAGAACCAGGTGCTCCGCGACGTGGTGGTGACGCGCGGCACACTGGACGCCTCGCTGGTGCACCCGCGCGAGGTCTTTCGCCCCGCGCTGGCGGAATCTGCGGCGTCGATCATCCTGGTGCACAACCATCCCAGCGGCGAGCCCACCCCCTCCGCAGAGGATCGCGCGGTCACCGTCCAGCTCGCCGAAGCGGGGGAGCTGCTGGGGATCCCCGTGCTCGACCACGTGGTCGTGGGCGAGGGGCGCTACGTCTCGTTCGTGGAGAGCGGGATCCTGGAGGGCGCGAGGGCTTCCCCCATGGTGTAGATTGATTGCATGACTACTCTCGTCCCCCGCAGGCCAACCGCATCCTTCGCCGCGCGAATTCGCGCGGCGGGGGCCGGCGCGCGGCCGCAAGCCGCCCGAGGGTAGCGCCATGGCCGCCTCCCTCCTCCCCGCCCGCGAGGACGCGGTCGAGCACGCCCGCGCCATCCTGCCGCCTGAGCTGTTCGCGTCGCTGGAGCCGACGCTGGACCGGCTGGACCTGGACCGGATCACGCGCGCCTACGAGTTCTCGGGCGTGGCGCACGCCGGGCAGAAGCGCCATTCGGGCGAGGACTACATCGTCCACTGCGTGGAAGTGGCCCGCATCCTGGCCGACCTGCACCTGGACTCGGTGACCATCGCCAGCGGGCTGATCCACGACGTGGTGGAAGACACATCCGCCACGCTGCAGGACGTGCACGACGCCTTCGGGGCCGAGGTGGCTACGGTGGTGGACGGGCTCACCAAGATCAGCAAGGTGCAGTTCCGCACCAGCACGGAGCAGCAGGTGGAGAACTTCCGCAAGCTGCTGCTGAGCATGGCGCAGGACGCCCGCGTCATCCTGGTGAAGCTGGCCGACCGCCTCCACAACATGCGCACGCTGGAGCACCTGCGAGAGGAGAAGCGCCGCCGCATCGCGCAGGAGACGCGCGAGATCTACGCGCCGCTCGCGCACCGGCTGGGGGTGGCGCACATCAAGTGGGAGCTGGAAGACCTCTGCTTCAAGTTCCTGGAGCCCGAGCCGTACAAGGAGCTCGCCGCCAAGGTGGCCGAGAAGCGGCGCGAGCGCGAAGAGCTGATCGAGCAGATGCGGGAGCCGCTGGAGGGCGACCTGCGCGCCGCGGGGATCGAGTGCGAGGTCACCGGGCGGCCCAAGCACCTCTGGTCGATCCGGCGCAAGATGGCGCTGCGCGAGAAGAGCTACGAGGAGATCTACGACCTGATGGCGGTGCGCGTCATCGTGGACACGGTCACGGACTGCTACCACGCGCTGGGGGTGATCCACAACCGCTGGACGCCGCTCACGGAGCGGTTCCACGACTACATCGCCACGCCCAAGTCCAACATGTACCGCTCGCTCCACACCACCATCTTCGGGCCGGGTGGGCGGCTGTACGAGATCCAGATCCGCACGCGCGAGATGCACCGCACGGCGGAGTACGGGATCGCGGCGCACTGGAAGTACAAGGAAGGCCCGCGCGGCGGCGACGACGTGGACTCCACGCTCTCCTGGTTCCGGCAGGTGCTGGAGTGGCAGCAGGAGACGCGCGAGCCGGAGGAGTTCATGGAGTTCCTCCGCATCGACCTCTTCCAGGACGAGATCTTCGTCTTCACGCCGATGGGCGACGTGAAGCAGCTCCCCAAGGGGGCCACGCCCATCGACTTCGCCTTCGCGGTGCACACGCAGGTGGGGCTGCGCTGCAACGGCGCCAGGATCAACGGCAAGATCGTTCCGCTCTCGCGCGAGCTGAAGAACGGCGACACCGTGGAGGTGCTCACCGACCAGAAGCAGCGCCCCTCGCGCGACTGGCTGGCGTTCGTGAAGACGGCGCGCGCGCGCAACAAGATCCGGCAGTGGATCAAGGAAGAGGAGTTCGGCTCGTCGGTGCGGCTGGGCCGCGAGTTCATCGAGCGCGAGATCCGCAAGTCGCGCCGCGAGAAGGTGGGCGACGACCGCTTCGCCGAGGTGGCGAAGAAGCTGGAGTTCGCCGACTCGGACCACCTCTTCGCCGCCCTGGGCCGCGGCGATCTGGGCCCCAGCGCCGTCATCCGCGAGCTGTGGCCGGAGACGGTGGAGGCCGCGCCCGTGCGTCCGCCCTCCGCCTTCGAGCGGCTGGTGTCGCGCGTGCGCGGCGCGGAGCCGGAGCGGGGGCAGGGGGTCAAGATCCAGGGGATCGACAACCTGATGGTGCGCTACTCCCAGTGCTGCCAGCCGGTGCCGGGCGACAAGGTGACGGGCTACGTCACGCGCGGCCGCGGCATCTCGGTGCACCGCATCGACTGCCCCAACATCCTGCAGCTCCGCGACCACCCGGAGCGCCGCACGGAGATCGAGTGGGAGACCGTCGCAGGCGACCGCTTCTTCGTGCGCCTGGTGATGGAGGGCACGGACCGGCGCGGCCTCTTCGCGGACATCGCGAGCACCATCTCGTCCACCAACACCAACATCAAGAGCGCCGACATCACCGCC
Source organism: Longimicrobium sp. (assembly GCA_036387335.1). Lineage (NCBI taxonomy): Bacteria > Pseudomonadati > Gemmatimonadota > Longimicrobiia > Longimicrobiales > Longimicrobiaceae > Longimicrobium > Longimicrobium sp. The sequence goes on along the minus strand of DASVTZ010000044.1, from coordinate 22,882 downwards.
GACGAGCACGGGATGCACGGCCAGTTCGTGGTGGAAGTCGAGAACCTCACGCACCTCACCCGCGTCATCAACGCGGTGCGCAAGGTCAAAGGCGTCATCAAGGTGGAGCGCCGCGAGCAGATGGAGCTGGCGGGCGAGGGTGAGGCGGCGGAGGCGTAGCTGCGTCGGACCGTAGGCTCAGCCGCCCGGACGCGCGTGAGATCTGACGTCCTCCGGGTCGAAGATCGAGCTGACCATGGGGTGCAGTATACGTTGAAGACAGCTCACGTGCGCGTTGAACTCGATGCTCCCGAGACGCTTGGACGGAATCCAAAACGAGGTCAGATCCTCCCTGAAAACGCGCTCTCCGCAGAGCCCGCAAATCTGGTAGTACATCACCACGTCTGGCTCGGTCATGTCAGTCTTCGATGTCGTGGCCGCCGAAACGGCGCGAGCCTTTCCTGAGGCGTCAGTCGGGTTTCTACAGGGGTAATCTGATCGGAGCTGGAACGCAAAGACTTTGACGATGCCCGGCGGAGCGATTCCGCCGGGCTTCTCGCATCCGAAAACCGGCCAGGGTCTTGCGGATCGCGGGCGCGGGAGCCAGCGTGTGGGGCTCGCGTTCCGTGTGAACTTCGGGGTTTGTTCGGGTAATAGAAGGGGCGATCCCGCGCGCCTTCTTCGTGGTCCGCTGACGAGGTAAAATGCCGTTCGAACTGGTGTCTCCCTTCTCCCCCGCGGGCGACCAGCCGCGGGCGATCGAGGAGCTTACCGAGGGCCTCAAGCGCGGCGACAAGTACCAGACGCTGCTTGGCGCCACCGGTACCGGGAAGACGCTCACCATGGCGCACGTCATCGCCAACCTGGGGAAGCCCGCGCTGGTGATGAGCCACAACAAGACGCTCGCCGCGCAGCTGTACGGCGAGCTCAAGCAGTTCTTTCCCAGCAACGCCGTCGAGTACTTCATCTCGTACTACGACTACTATCAGCCCGAGGCGTACGTCCCCTCCACGGACACGTACATCGAAAAAGATTCCTCCATCAACGAGGACATCGAGCGGCTGCGGCTGCGTGCAACGTCGAGCCTGATGGAGCGCGACGACGTCATCATCGTCTCGTCGGTTTCGTGCATCTACGGGTTGGGCGACCCGCAGGAGTACCGCAAGCTGATGCTGACGCTGGAGACGGGGCAGGAGATCGGGCGAAAGAAGATCATCGAGGGGCTCGTCGCCATCCAGTACTCGCGCAACGACGCCTCGTTCGAGCGCGGCACCTTTCGCGTGCGCGGCGACACGATCGAGATCTACCCGGCCTACGAGGAGCAGGGGGTGCGGGTGGAGCTGTGGGGCGACGAGGTGGAGCGCATCACCCGCTTCGACCCCCTGACCGGCGACACCATCGCCATCCTGCCGCGCTGCGCCATTTACCCGGCGAAGCACTTCGTGACCCAGCGGCCCACGCTGGAGCGCGCGGTGCAGCGCATTAGGGCGGAGCTGGACGAGCGCCTCAAGGAGCTGTACCGCGACCAGAAACTGCTGGAGGCGCAGCGCCTGGAGAGCCGCACCAACTTCGATATCGAGATGATGCTGGAGATCGGGACGTGCTCCGGCATCGAGAACTACTCGCGCCACATCTCGGGACGGGCGGAGGGCGACCGGCCGGCGTGCCTGTACGACTACTTCCCCGAGGACTTCTTGGTGGTGGTGGACGAGAGCCACGTCACCGTGCCGCAGATCGGCGGGATGTTCAACGGCGACCGCGCGCGCAAGCTGACGCTGGTGGACCACGGCTTCCGACTTCCGTCCGCGCTGGACAACCGCCCGCTCAAGTTCGACGAGTGGGAGATGCTGGTGCCGCGCGCCGTCTTCGTCTCGGCGACGCCGGGGGAGTACGAGCTGGCGAAGGCGGGCGGCGTGGTGGTGGAGCAGATCATCCGCCCCACCGGCCTCATCGACCCGCAGGTGATCGTGCGGCCGGTTAAGGGCCAGGTGGACGACCTGCTCGCCGAGATCCGCGTGCGCGCCGCGCGCAGCGAGCGGGTGCTGGTGACGACGCTCACCAAGCGGATGTCCGAGGACCTCACCGACTTCCTGTCGCAGGCGGGCGTGCGCGTGCGCTACCTGCACAGCGACATCGAGTCGCTGGAGCGGGTGGAGATCCTGCGCGACCTGCGGCTGGGGAAGTTCGACGTGCTGATCGGCATCAACCTCCTGCGCGAGGGGCTGGACCTCCCCGAGGTGTCGCTCGTCGCCATCCTGGACGCGGACAAGGAAGGCTTCCTGCGCTCCTCGTCGTCGCTGATCCAGACGGTGGGCCGCGCCGCGCGCAACGCGCAGGGGACGGCGATCCTGTACGCCGACCGCATCACCGGCTCCATGCAGCGGATGATGGAGGAGACGGACCGCCGGCGCACGCTGCAGGAGGAGTACAACCGCGAGCACGGCATCATCCCTCAGTCGGTGATCAAGTCGATCGAGGAGATCGAGAAGTCGACGCGCGTGGCCGACTCGCGCAGCACCAAGTACGAGGCGCAGCAGCAGGAGATCCAAAAGGTGGCGGAGCGCCGCGCCGGGCAGGGCGCCAAGAAGCCGGAGGAGATCCTGGCCGACATCGAGCGGGAGATGCGCGACGCCGCCGCCCAGCTCGACTTCGAGCGCGCCGCCCTGCTGCGCGACCAGTACCTGGAGCTCAAGGCGGAGATGGACGGCGCGCGCCCGGCGCCGCAGCGGAGGACCGTGTCGCAGCTTCGCGGCTATGGCTGAGCGGGTCGCGGAGCTCTCCGAGGCCGCGTTGGTGGCCTGGGGCGAGCGGATCGGGCGGGAGGCGGATACGCCGCTGGTGATCGCGCTGCGCGGCGACCTCGGGGCGGGGAAGAGCACGCTGGCCCGCGCCATCGTGCACGGCACGGGGGTCGCGGGGGACGTCCCCTCGCCCACCTTCAACCTCCTCTTCCGCTACGACACGCCGCGCGGCGTGACGGTCCACCACCTGGACCTGTACCGCCTGGAGGACCCGGACGAGGTGTGGGACCTGGGATGGCAGGAGCTGGGCGCCGCGGGGGACGTGGTTCTGATCGAGTGGCCGGAGCGCGCGGAGACGATGCTGCCAGCGACGAGGTGGGAGGTGGAGCTGGAGGAAGCGGCCGGCGGCGACCTGCGCCGGGTCGCCGCCACGCCCGTCGGCGCCCCGCCCGCGCTGCCGCCGATGGAGGGTGTGCGTTGAACGGCCCCGTGCTGGCCCTCGACAGCTCCACGCTCGGCGGATCGGTCGCCGTATCGGTGGACGGCCGCATCGTGGCCGAGCGCGTCCTCCCCAACCGCGCCGGCGCGTCTGGAACGCTGCTCCCCAACGCGGACGAGGCGCTGCGCGAGGCCGGCCTGGCTCCGGGCGACGTGGCGGCGCTGGTGGTGGGCGGCGGGCCCGGATCGTTCACCGGCCTGCGCATCGCCGCGGCGACGGCCAAGGCGGTGGTGCGGGTGCGAGGCGTGCCGTTGTTCGCCTTCAGCGGGCTGATGGGCGCCGCGGCCGCGCGGCGGGATGAGGGCCGCGCCGTGTGCGCCCTCTTCGACGCCCGCAACCGCGAGGTGTACGCCGGCTGCTGGCGCTTCGGGGCCGGCGTGGAGGAGGCGATGGCGATCGAGGCGCTCGCGCTGGACGAGCTCATCGAGCGCTTCCGCGGCGATCCGCCCCTCTTCACCGGCGAAGGGGCGTGGATGCACCGCGACACGCTGGCCGCCGCCTTTGGCGATGAAGCCGTGGCGCCGGAGGAGGGTCCCTCGATCGCGGCGGGGCTCCTCTGGCTGGCGGGGGCGGTGCCGGAGCGGGGACGCGTGGCCGACGTCGCGGGGTGGGAGCCGGACTACGTGCGCTCCTCGGGCGCGGAGCGCATCGCAGCGCAGGGGAGGGTGCGTTGATGGAGGCCTCCGTGCGCGCCATGCCCGCCTTCCGCATCCGCCTCCTGCGCGAGAGCGACCTGCCGGACGTGATGGAGATCGAGACCGCCGCGTTCTCCACCCCCTGGCGCGAGAACACCTTTCGCGGCCTCATGCGCCGCGCCGACACCGACCTCTTCGTGGCCGACGCGGTGGGGCGGGTCGTGGGGTACGCGGCGTGCTGGACGGTGGTCGACCAGAGCGAGCTCGGCAACGTGGCCGTGGCCGAGGAGGCGCGCGGACGCGGGATCGGCGGAGCGCTGGTGGACGCCGTGGTGCGGAGGGTCCGTGAGCGCGGGGCCCAGGAGCTCTTTCTGGAGGTGCGCGAGTCCAACGTGGGCGCGCAGTCGGTGTACCTGGAGCGCGGGTTCTCGGTGATCGGGCGCCGCCGCTCGTACTACTCGTCGCCCACGGAAGACGCGCTCATTATGCGTCTCCGCGTTTGACGATTCTCTTGACACCGGGCGCGTGGGGGGAGTATCCTACGCCCTGGCGGTGTCAACTCTGTTCACTTTTGGGATGAAGGAGGAGCTGTGGCTCGCAGCCTCAACAAGGCCATTCTGATCGGCAACGTGGGCTCGGACCCCGAAATCCGTACGACGGGCGGCGGGAGCCGCGTCGCGCAGTTCAGCCTCGCGACGGGGTACCGAAAGAAGGACGGAACCGACGTCACCCAGTGGCATCGCATCGTCGTCTGGGAGCGCCAGAACGCGGGCGGGGGCGATCCATTCAACGTGATCGAGAAGTTCGTGAAAAAGGGTACCAAGCTCTACGTGGAAGGCGAGATCGAGTACCGCTCCTACGAAGACAAGGATGGCGTCACCAAGTACGTCACCGAGATTCGCCCGCGCGATCTGCTCCTGCTGGACGGCTCCGGCGGCGGCGGCGGGGACTACGGCGGCGGTGGCGGTGGGGGCGGCTATCGGCAGGGTTCGGGCGGCGGGGGCGGCGGTGGGGGCGGCAATCGCGGCGGATCGCGCGGCGGCGGCGGGGGAGCCCCGGCGGGCGGCGGCGGCTCGTACGACGACTTCCAGGCGCCGGGGATGGACGACGACGACGATCTGCCGTTCTAGAATACTATACCCCCGGAGCTGCATATAAACTCTACGGATGGCAGAGGGGGGCGGTGGGAGGGACAACCTCTCTCACCGCCCGTCGCTTTGCCGGGCGCAAGAAGTAGAGCGAGTGCGGGATTGCTGAAAACCAGAGCGACGTACCGCCCCCATCACGGGGGATTGGTGGAAGGCTGAAGCGCCGCAGGCGCGGAGGCCACGTTGAAGTCTATCACCGATGTCGCTCGAGCGCGCCGATATGGATAGTCCCTGCCAACACGGTGGTTGACGGCGCATCTATCCCACAGGCGTTCTGGTCGGCCGTAGGGGCGTCGTCCACTGGTGATTACCGCAGGGCATCGGTGGTGCATGACCGCTACTGTGTGACGAAGTCTGAAGCATGGAAGGCGGTATACCGGATGTTCTACGAGGATATGCTCGCGGTTGGTGTCGAACAGCCGCGGGCACCCGGGATGTACGCGGCTGTCTATGGCGGCGGACCTCGCTGGAAACGTGTGAAGATGGGTGGGCTGGAAGGTAATGCGGAGAGGCTCGTCGAGATCACTCCGCCCTTCTCCGAACAGGAGTACCGGGAGATCGTCACGTGGATCGCGATAGATCAGCCGTCCGTTGAGGAGGTGGAGCGCCGGATTGACGCAGTCACCAACGACTGACCGTCTGTCGCGCCCAGCTCGGACTAGGGTGTGCCTCTACTCACTTTCTCAACCTCGACCAGGATCCGCCAACTGCGAGACAACTTCGTTGCGCGCGCATGTAACGTGGCAGCAGCCGCGCGTGCCGCAACCGACCTGCCTGCTTGCTTCGAGCGACCCGTGAGCACCGCGCGCAAGCAGGCAGGCGATCCCGAGCACGTCCGTTTGGTGGGCGCTGTCCAAGATTGGCCTAGCGCGGCGCGCCAAGGGGTGGAAAGGCGGTCGGCAGGGACACGAGAACAGTCTGCTCGACGATTCGTCAAACTCCTTGCGTAGCTGCGTGACTGTACTCTACATATGAAGGCCACGAGAGACTCTGGTGATCCACCGCCGCCTTCTGGAGTGGTCTGGTATGCAAGTATTATCACCGCTCCTCGTGCTTGGGGAGCTGTCCGATCCGTCAACAAAGCTCCGCCTCACAGGTATTCCCTGGGAGATTATTACGAAGATTACTACGCCTCTGATGCTGGTAGCACTTTGCGCGGTGCTGTACTACGGTTGGAAACTCCAGCGAATCCGTGCATATACAGAACAGTTAAAGGTTCTACCTTCGAAGGACCGAGGTAAACTTGCTGGGCGTTTGGCAGAGCACTATGGCGTTCCGGTAAGTGGCCTTGCCCCTGCGGATCGCGTCGCAATTGTGATACGGGAACTCGAGACAAAACACTCGGAGAGACGTCACAACACGTCTTTGGCCTTTGGCGCCTTCGCCCTCGCGTCTATCTTGTGGTTCATCAGTACGGTGGTCATCAACAGGCCTGCGCCACAGCCACATGATGACCAAGTATGGGTGCAGGGGAACGTCTACGACGCTGACGGAACGCCGATCGAGCGAGATGCTTCTGTGAGTGTGCCAGGACAGCCAGGGTCTTTCCTAACCACTGAAAACGGGCTTTTTAGCTTCCGGATTTCTCGTGCAGCAATATTAGCAGGCGATTCGGTTGAAATATATGTTCGTGCATATGGGAAAACGCTTGTAGACACAGGCAAAGTTGGAAATTATTCGAACCGACTCAAGTTTCCAACACGCGTTCGTCCTTCAGAACCTCTTCTCCTAGATACTGGCGGAGTTCGGCCTTCTTCGCAGAAAACGGATAATGAGGAAGCAGCAGCGATCCTGGCCCAAGAAGCGGACAAGCTGTGGAAACAGGGGCAGTGTTCTTGGCCGACGAAAGGTACATGTCAGTACGAGCCTGCGTTAAAGCGTTTTACGCGCGCTTCACAATTGATGCCGCTGCACGCGGAATATCAGGCACAAGTCGGCGCAACACTTACTCGGATGCTGCGTTTTAGTGCAGCGGCTGCCCGTTTTAGACGCGCGATAGAACTCGATCCTAATGTAGCATGGTACTATGATGAGCTGTGTGTCACACTGCGTGTCTGGGGTCAAGAGGCATCTGCGGCCGAAAGCTGTCGCCGGGCCATCGAACTAGATCCATCTTACCGGGAATATCAGCCTGAATTCGAAAGGGACCTGAGGGCAGCGTACGAAGCGTCTCTGAATTCGGGTGGAGCGGATATCAACTAGTTTTCACAGGCTCGAACCCGGAGATGCACCTCACCGATGGCTCGGCTACCAGGTGTTCGTGGCGAGCGAGTTGCCGCGCCTGATCGTGAAGGACGCAGGACCGGAAGGACCCTCCCAGCCCCAGTTCCGCTGACATTCACCGTCGCCGAGGCAGCCCGTGCCTTCCGTCTGGCACGTGGCAACGCCACGAAGGTGGAGCTGATCGAGGGTGAGAAGCAGTTCCTGCGGCGCGACGAGTCGGGGCGTTTCATGCTCGTGCAAAAGGGGAAGACGGCTGCGTCCAAGCGGAAGTCCCCGAAGAACGGCACTCGAGCGGCACGGGCTCCGGCCAAACGATGACGGCCGCGACGTACGAGAACAGCGTCTTTGTCAACTACCCGTTCGATTCCCAGTATTGGCCTCTCTTCGAGGCCATTACTTTTTCGGTCTACGATCTCGGGTACTTTCCGCGTTGTGCGCTGGAGGTGGACGACAGCAGCCAGGTGCGAATCCAGAAGATCAACGACATCATCAGGGCGTGCCGGCTTTCGGTCCACGACATCTCGCGGACCGAGACGGACGGCAATCCGCCGCTCCCGCGCTTCAACATGCCCTTCGAGCTCGGCATCTTCATGGGGGCGAAGGCGTTCGGCGGCGCTGTTCAGAAACGCAAGGCCGCGATGATCCTCGACACCGAGCAGTACCGGTTCCAGCGGTACATCTCGGACATCGCAGGCCAGGACATCCGAGCCCACGGAGGCGATCCCGAGAACGTCATCCGGCACGTGCGCGGGTTTCTTCTCTCGAAGTCGCCGAAAACCACCTTTCTGGCCGGGTCGGACAAGGTCATCGCACGGTTCAGGCAGTTCAAGGCCGAGATGCCCGCGTCGCTCGCCGCCCTGCACATCGACTCGGCCGACTTCGGGTTCCAGGACCTGATCCGGCTCGTGACCGGGTACGTCGCGTCGTAACCACACCTGCGCCGCACGACTAGCAGAGCGCCCGGACACAGTCGTGAGCCGCGGCCCCTCCTGCTTGTTCCGGCGGGTCCAACCACCGTTCGTCCGCGGGAATCCGCGCTTCGTCGCAAGAGTGTGGTTCCGCGACACCTGCGGCGGTATTGCTTCGTACCAGGAAAGTGAGGCTGATTCGATTCCATCCTGGGAGGGCGCATGCTCCTACCGATCCACATCGCAGCGGGCGGGCTCGCCATCGTGCTGGGGGCTGTGGCGCTGGTGGCGAAGAAGGGCGGGAACATCCACCGGCGCAGCGGGCTGCTGTTCGTCTACGCGATGCTCGTGATGGGGTTCAGCGCCGCGATCATGGGGCTTCGCAACGGGCCCGCCGACGGGAACGTGATGGCGGGGCTCATGACCGCCTACTTCGTCGTCACCGCGCTGACGACCGTCCGCCCGCCGTCGCCGTGGACGCGCCGGATCAACGGGGCGGCGCTGACGGTGGCGGCCTTGCTCGCGCTCGCCGCGGTGGTGGGCGGGACGATGGCCGTCCGCAGCACGCGCGTTTCTCCCAGCGGCGTCCCGTTCCGCACGATCGGCGTGATGTCGTTCGTCCTGGCGACCGTGCTGACGCTGGCTGCGGCCGGCGACCTGCGCATCATGCGATCCGGCGAGCGGCGCGGCGGGGCGCGGCTGGCGCGGCACCTGTGGCGGATGTGCTTCGCGCTGTTCATCGCGGCCGGATCGTTCTTTTCGATCCGCGAGCGGGTGGCGAAGGTGCTTCCCGAGCCGTTCACGACGGGGCCGATGCGCGCGCTGCCGATCCTGCTGGTGTTCGGCGCGATGTTCTACTGGCTGTGGAGGGTCCGCGGCCGCGGCAAGCTGCCGGCGCTCATCCGGCACGAGGCGATGGCGCCCGCCACGCACGCGGGGTGAGACGATGAAATACAGGGTCATGCTCCCCGTCGCGTCTCTGCTCTCGGTCCTCCTATTCACGCTCCACCTGGCGGACGACATCGTACGAGGGGTCGAAAAGGGAAACGCCTCGAACCTTTCCGCCCTTCCCATCTTCGTCGGCTGGCTGTACGGAGCGCTGGTGCTGGCGGAGCGGCGGTCGGGGTACGTCATCGTCTTCCTCGGGTCGCTTCTCGGGATGGCCGTTCCCATCACCCACATGATGGGGAGAGGCGTGGGTGTCGCGAGCCCCGTCGCCACGTCCAGCGGAGCGCTGTTCTACATCTGGACGCTCATCGCGATCGGTGTCACCGCGCTCTTCTCTCTGATTCTCTCGGCGACCGGACTGTGGAGCCTCACGTGGAGACGTTCCCGCTAGCCGCGGCGTGCAGCGGGCGGCCATGACCCTGGGCACGGCGGCGAAGCGGGCCGGCATCATCGCGAGGACGGCGCGGCGCTTCGGCGTCGCGCTGGCGATCGCGGTCGCCGTGGGGTTCCTGCTGCTGAACGGATGGAGGGGGTCCACCTCCACTCTCTTCCTCCGCACCATCACGCTCGGCGTGACGACTACGGCGGCGTTCACGCTGTTCGAGGCATGGCCGCGGAGGCTGCCGGGGTGGATCGAACGATGGGTACTCCAGGTCGTCGCGGTCGGCGTCATCGTGCCGGTCACGCTGACGCTGCTGTACCTGCCTTCCGGAGGCGCGACGCCGTTCCTGGAGGACAGCGACCGGATGCACCTCTCGTTCGCGGCGATCCTCATCGCGCCGTGGACGGCGCTGGCGGCGGTGGTGCGGCAGAAGGAGGCGTTCGCGCGGCATCAGAAGCTCGCGTTCGCGCTGGAGCGGAGCGAGCTGGAGCGGCAGGGGCTCGACGCGCGGCTGCACCTGCTCCAGGCGCAGGTCGCGCCGCACTTCCTGTTCAACACGCTCGCCAACGTGCAGGCGCTCGTCGATGCGGGCTCGCCGCGCGCGTCGCCGGTGCTGGGGAGCCTGATCCAGTACCTTCGCGCGGCGGTCCCGCTGCTCCACGAGCCGGCGGCGACCATCGAGCGCGAGCTGCAGCTCGTGACGCCCTATCTCGAGCTGATGCAGATGCGGATGCCCGACCGCCTCCAGTACGCGATGAACGTCGACCCCTCCGCGCTGAAGCTCCGCTGCCCCCCGACCACGCTGCTGACGCTGGTGGAGAACGCCGTGCGGCACGGGATCGATCCCAGCGAGGAAGGGGGCCGCATCGACGTCGGCGTCGCGCGCCTGGGTGAGCGCTGCGTTGTCCGCGTCACGGACACAGGTGTCGGTCTCCATCCGTCGGAGAGCGGCCTCGGGACGGGCCTGACCGCGTTGCGCGAGCGGCTGCGGCTGCTCTTTGGCGATGCGGCCCAGTTGCGGCTGACATCGGGCGCGGAACGCGGTGTCACCGCCGAGGTCGACATGCCGGCACAGACATGAAGGCGCCCGCGACGGCGCTGATCGCCGACGACGAACCGCTGCTGCGCGATGCACTGCGGCGCCAGCTCGCGGATGCGTGGCCCGAGCTCGAGGTGGTGGCCGAGGCGCGGAACGGGCGGGAGGCGGTGCGGCTGTTCGAGGAGCTGCATCCCGACATCTGCTTCCTCGACGTTCACATGCCGGGGCTCTCGGGCGTGGATGCCGCGAACCAGATCGGCCGGCGCGCGCACCTCGTGTTCGTAACCGCGTACGACCACTATGCGGTGCAGGCCTTTGCGCAGGGCGCGCTCGACTACCTGCTGAAGCCGGTGGAGGCGGCGCGGCTCGCGGAAACGGTGAGCCGTCTCCAGGAACGTCTGCAATCCTCCAGGCCCGCGATCAACACCGAGCAGCTCCTGCAGCAGCTCACCGCCCAGCTCGCGATGCTGCAGGGCGGCGGCAAGAGCGAGCCGCTGCGCTGGATACGGGCGCAGGCGGGGAAGACCGTACGCCTCATCGCCATCGACGACGTCGATTACCTACGCTCGGACGCGAAGTACACGGTCGTGGCGTGGCGCGACGGCGGCAAACCCGCCGAGGCAGTGATCCGGGTTCCGCTCAAGGATCTGCTGGAGCAGGTCGATCCGCAGCAGTTCGCGCAGGTCCATCGCTCGGTCGTCGTAAACCTGCGCGCGATCCGCCTTGTGAAGCGGCACGAGAACGAAACCGCGGAGATCCACCTCAGGGGGCGCGACGAGGTGCTGCCGGTGAGCCGCGCCTACGTGCATCTGTTCCGGCAGATGTAGCCGTCGTGCATGCGCGCCCACCCGTGCGAGACACTTGCGCGAGTACTCTTTGTAGTGTAAAGTACTTTCAAGTACGGCAAACTGGCGTTGCATTCGAGCTTCGGGACAAGATGATCGACCGACACATGCACGAGCACGTGACCGAGGTGAAAGGAACCGGCATGCGAGGCGGGTCATGAGCGCGCGCGTGGACGTGCTCGTTGTGGGCGCGGGGTTGGCAGGGCTGGAGTGCGCCCGGCGGCTGGGAGAGGCCGGCGCGAGCGTGCTGCTGGCCGACCGCAAGCCCGCCGTCGATCACGCGGTGCACACCACCGGTATCTTCGTCCGGCGGACGCTGGAGAGCTTCGAGCTGCCGGACGACTGCCTGGGGCCGCCGGTGCGGCGCGTGGCGCTCTACTCGCCCGGCGGGCGGTCGCAGCTCCTGGAGAGCCCCCACGACGAGTACCGCGTGGGCCGCATGGGCGCGCTCTACCGCCGCGAGCTGGACGCGTGCCTCCGCGCGGGCGTGCAGTGGGCGCCCTCGACGACGCTGGCGGCGCTCGAGGCGGACGGAGCGGGCTCCGCCGCGACGCTGGAGCGGGGCGGGCGGCGGGAGCGGCTCCTGGCGCGCTTCGTGGTCGGCGCGGACGGCGCGACTTCGCGGGTGGCGCCCGCGCTGGGGCTGGACGAGAACCGCGAGTGGATCGTGGGGGTGGAGGAGGTGTTCCGCGGCGCCGCCACGGGGCACGACCCCGCCTTTCACTGCTGGATCGATCCCAGCGTGGCGCCCGGCTACATCGCCTGGGTGGTGGACGATGGCGAAGAGGTGCACGTGGGCGTGGGCGGCTACAGATCGCGCTTCCAGCCGGCGGAGGCGCTGCGGCGGTTCAAGGTGCGCGTGGCGGCGCGCTTCGGGCTGCATGGCGCGGTGCCGTGCGAGCGGCGCGGCGGGCGCATCCCGGTGGGCGGTGTGCTGCCGCGCATCGCCTGCGCGCGCGGGCTGCTGACCGGCGATGCGGCCGGCGCGGTGTCGCCGCTGACGGCGGGCGGGCTGGATCCGTGCCTCCGCCTCTCCGCCCTGGCCGCGGAGGTGGCGATCGAGCTCCTGGCCACGGGGGACCCGGCCGCGCTGGCGCCGTACGACGGCACCTCGCTGCGCGCCCGCTTCCGCACGCGCCTGCTGATCCGCCGGGCGCTGGCGGCGGTGCGCTCACCCCTCGCGGCCGAGCTGGCCTGCGCCGCGCTCCGCCTCCCGCCGTTCAGCACCGTCGCGCACAGGGTGTTTTTCGGCCGCGGATCGTTCCCGGATGTCGCGCGCGGGCGTGGAGTGCGCGCGGCGCCCGCTCTCGTTGCCGCTTCATCACGACAGGGAGTGCCATCATGAGTGCCAGCTTCGCCAGGCGCCTGCGGGGCGCGATCGGAAACGTCCTCGTCTGGGGCGCCGGGTGGACTGCCCTCGCGCTCGCGGTGTTCGCCGTGCTCAAGTCCGTCGGATTCCTTCCCGCGGAAGTGATCTGGCTGGATGGGCTCGGGATCGCCGCGAGGCTGGGGGTGATGGGCGGCATCGTGGGAGGAGCTTTCTCCCTCGCCGTCGGGACGCTGTACCGGGGGCGGCGCCTCGCGGAGATGAGCGTGGTGCGCTTCGGGGTCGGCGGCGGGGTCATGGCGGGGCTCTTCGTGCCGCTCTTCCTCGAGACGATGAGCGTACTTTCCGGCGGTGGGCTGATTCCGCCGGGGCTCATCCTGGATGATGCGGCGCTCGCGGCTCTCTTCGGCGCGGTCGCGGCCGGCGGTTCGCTCAAGCTGGCCCAGCGCGCCGAGCACGCGCTGCCGGAAGCGGTGGAGCCCGAACTCGTGGGCGCGGGCGACCCCATGGCCGGGGCGGGGGAGGCGGACGCGCGGCGGCGAAACGCTCCGGCGGGGCGGGGCGCGGTCTGAGGTGAGTGCAGGATGTTTGACACGCTGCGGGCGGCCACGTACTAAGGATTGCAAAGCTGCCGAACGGCACGTGCACTCCGACCCCAACCAACTGCGCATTCATGCTCAGGAAAGCCACACTCCGTTCATCGCTCGCCGCCATCGCCCTCGTTACCATCAGCGCCTCAGCGGGCGCGCAGCCGGGGCGTCCGCTCCACGTACGGCTGGACTCGATCGCCGCATCCGGAGTGAAGGAGAACCGCGCGGTGGGGATCGTCGCGGCGGTGGTGAGGGGGAACGACACGCTGCTCTACGAGGGCTACGGCAAGGCGAACGTCGAGTGGGACGTGCCGATGCCGCGCGACGCGATGTTCGAGATCGGCTCCGTCACCAAGCAGTTCACCGCCGTCGCGCTGCTCCAGCTCCGCGACGAGGGGAAGCTCAGCCTGGACGACGAGATCACGAAGTGGCTCCCCGACTTCGACACGCGCGGCAACCGGGTGACGCTGCGCCGGCTGCTCGATCACACGTCCGGAATCGTGGGGCTCACCGAGATGCCGGAGTTCGGCAATCTGGTGACGAACGTGCGCTTCCCCCGCGACTCGGCGTACGCGCTGATCCGGCGCACCCCCTTCCAGTTCAGGACGGGCGAGGCGCAGATCTACAACAACTCCGCATTCTTCCTCCTGGGCCTGATCGCGGAGAAGGCGAGCGGAATGAGCTACGAGGACTACGTCGAGAAGAAGATCTTCGAGCCGCTGGGGATGACGCGCTCGATGTACTGCAACAGCACGGAGAACGTCCCCCGCCGCGCGCATGGCTATCTGGTGGCGCCGAACCGCGCGGTGCGCCGCGCGCATACCAACGTGCACACCTGGCCGTTCGCAGCGGGCTCGCTCTGCTCCACGGCGGGCGACATGGTGACGTGGCTGAGGGCGCTGCACGGCGGCAAGGTGCTCTCGCCGGCATCGTACGCCGAGCTGATCACGCCGTCGAAGCTGAACGACGGCACGCCGCTGCGCTACAGCATGGGGCTGCAGGTGGGGCCGGACCCGAGCGGCCACCGCTACATCGGCCACGGCGGCGCCATCGCCGGCTTCACGGCGGAGGTGGGGTGGTATCCCGCCGCGAAGATGGCCGTCGTCGTCCTCGAGAACACGGCCGGCAACCTCGATCCCGCCGCCGTCGCGAGTGAGCTCGCGAGCCAGATCCTGGGCTGGAATCAGCCGCGGCCGCAGTGGTTCACCGGCGATGCCGCGCCGCTGCTGGGTCGGTACGTGGGGCAGGGACGCGGCCGCGACGCGACGATCGAGGTGACGCAGACGCCGGGCGGACTCGCCTTCTCCACAGACGGCGCGCCGCCGCGTCCGTTCCCGTGGGTCGAGGGGCTCACCTTCCGCCAGGGTGTCCGCATCCTGACCTTCCGCCGCGCGAACGGCGACAGCGGCCCGGCTACGGAGCTGCGGGTCAGCACGCCGGGCTCATACATGATCCTCAAGAAGCAGTAACACTCATGCGGGAGGGGCCGCGCGGCCTCTCCCGCCGCTCCATCAACCCTGTACGATCCGTTAGAGGAGGCTGTGATGAAAGAGTGGCTGACACGCATCCGGGGTGCGATCGTGATGGGCCTGGCGTGGGCCGTGGTGTGGGCGCCGATCGCCGTGCTGGCGGGGCTGATCGTGGATCCGGATGGGTCGATGGACGAGATGTGGCCGGCCATCGGAGCGTACCCCGGCTTCCTGTCCGGAGTGGTGTTTTCGGCGCTGATCGCGATCGCGTATGGCCGCCGCGGACCCGGCGAGCTGACGCGGGCGCGGGCGGGCGCGTGGGGCGCGGCGGCGGGTGTGCTGGTGGGCGTGCTTCCGTTCACCATCGGCGAGTCGGCTTCGAAGCTCCCGCTGTGGCAGCTCGCCTCCATCGTCATCGGCTCCATCACCCTGCTGAGCACCCTCTCGGCGGTCGCATCGGCGACGGCGTGGCGGTACGCGGCTCGGCGGCACGCGCATTCGGGCACAGCCCAGGGCTGAAGCAGGGCAGCTGGTACGCGGCGAGTGACGACATTACCGGGCAGAACCATTCCGCCCAAAGCCTTGCGCCGCGCCGCTTTGAAACGTAAAGTACTTCGCATAGCGGCCAGTACATCCGACCGGGTGTTGCTGCATCCGTTCTCCCCAGCGGCACTCGCCAGGACAGCAGCCATGGAATTGCAGATACGCGGCGTCTCCAAGAGCTACCCCAACGGCGTGCAGGCGTTGAACGACGTGACGCTCACGATCCCGGCGGGGATGTACGGGCTGCTGGGCCCGAACGGCGCCGGGAAATCCACGCTGATGCGCATCCTTGCGACGCTCCAGGAGCCGGACAGCGGCACCATCCAGCTGGGCGACCTTGACGTCGTGCGCCAGAAAGACGAGGTGCGGAAGACGCTCGGCTACCTGCCGCAGGAGTTCGGCGTGTATCCAAAGGCGAGCGCGGAGGAGTTGCTCGACTACTTCGCCATCCTCAAGGGCATCCCCGAGAAGAAGGCGCGCAGGGAAGTGGTGGAGGCGCTCTTCCGGCAGACGAACCTGTGGGAGGTGCGCAAGCAGAAGCTGGGCGGCTACTCGGGCGGGATGCGGCAGCGCTTTGGCGTGGCGGTGGCGCTGCTGGGGAATCCGAAGCTGCTCATCGTCGACGAGCCCACGGCGGGGCTGGACCCGGCGGAACGCGTGAGGTTCCTGAACCTGCTCAGCGAGCTGGGCGAGAACAGCGCGGTGATCCTCTCCACGCACATCGTGGAGGACGTCTCCGAGCTGTGCACGCGGATGGCGATCATCGACCGCGGCGAGATCCTGCTGGAGGCCGAGCCGCTCGGCGCCATCGAGGAGATGCGGGGGCGGATCTGGCGCAGCGTCATCGAAAAGAGCGCGCTGGCCCGGGTGGAGCGCGAGCACGCGGTGATCTCCACCAAGATGCTCGCCGGGCGCACCCTGGTGCACGTGTACGCCGACGCGGCGCCGGGGTCCGGCTTCGAGCCCGCCGAGCCGGACCTGGAGGATGTCTATTTCGGGACGATGGCCGGGCACATCGGCCGCCGGAGCGAGGTGGCGGTGGCGTCATGAAACTGCGGACGATCTTCCGCTTCGAGCTTGCCTACCAGGCGCGGCGCGTCTCCACCTGGCTCGTCTTCGCCATCCTGGCCACCATCGCCTTCATCTTCACGCGGGAAAGCTTCCTCTCGGATGCGCTGTACGCGGAGTTCTTCCTGAACTCGCCGTTCATCATCGCGTCCGCCACGGTGTTCGGCAGCCTGCTGTGGCTCGTGCTGGGCGCGGCCACGGCCGGCGAGATCGCCGCGCGCGACGTGGAGACGGGGATGCACCCGCTCACCTACACCGCGCCGGTCAGCAAGGCGGAGCACCTGGGCGGGCGCTTCCTCGCGGCGCTCGTCCTCAACCTGCTGATCCTGCTGGCGATTCCGCTGGGCGTGCTGCTCGCCGTCTACGCTTCCGGGGCCGATCCGGAGCTGATCGGGCCATTCCGCCCGGCGGCGTACCTCACGGCATTCGGCTTCTTTGCGCTGCCGAACGCCTTCGTCGGCACGACGGTGCAGTTCGCGTGGGCGGCGCTGGGGCGGCGGGCGCTGGGGAGCTACGTGGGAAGCGTGCTGCTGATCGCGGTGGCGTACGGCGGGTTCGCGGCCGTGATGTACTACCTGGAGCGGCGGGACGTGGCGGCGCTGCTCGACGTCTTCGGCCACCTGTACATGACCTCCGAGGTGGTGCTGGGATGGTCGCCGATCGAAAAGAGCACGCGGCTGATCGCCCTCGAAGGCCCGCTGCTCCACGGGCGCCTGGTGTGGGCGGGCGTCGCGCTCGCCACGCTCGCCTTCACCTACGCGCGCTTCCGCTTCGAGCACCTGGCGGCGACCGTGTGGTGGAGCCGCATCGCGCGCTTCGGCAGGCACAGGGGCGATGCGCACGCGCCGACGCCGTCCGGGAGCGACATCGCCAGCACCGCACCGATCGCCGTGCCGCACGTCCAGCAGGCGTTCGGCTTCGCGAGCCGCGCGCGCCAGACGCTCGCGATCGCGTGGGACTCGTTCCGCACGATCGCAAAGAGCCGCGGCGGGCTCATCGTGCTGGCCGGCATTGCCGTGATCGCCGTCATCGTCCTCCCCCAGAACTTCGAGAGCTCGGGGACGCCGCTGCTGCCGCGGACGGAGTACGTGCTCACCTTCCTGACCGCCTCCCTCACGCAGCCCTTCACCCAGTGGGTGATCACGCCGCTGTTCATCGTCCTCTACGCCGGCGAGCTGGTCTGGCGCGAGCGGGAGGCGGGGCTGGGCGAGATCACCGACGCGGCGCCGGTGCCGGACGGGGTGCGCTTCGCCGGCAAGTTCCTGGGGCTCGGGCTGGTCCTGGCCGTGTGGATGGCGCTGCTGATGGCGGTCGGGATGGCGGTGCAGGTGAGGATGGGATACTACAAGTTCGAGATCGGCCTCTACATCAAGGTCCTCTTCGGCCTCCAGCTACCCGAGTACCTCCTCTTCGCCGTGCTCGCCCTGGTGGTGCAGGGGCTGGTCAATCAGAAGTACCTCGGCCACCTGCTGGCGCTGCTCGCCTACTTCTTCATCGCCTTCGCCGCCTGGCTGGGGATCGACCACGACCTGCTCGTCTACGGCTCCGCGCCCAGGTGGACCTACTCGGACATGCGCGGATTCGGCGCGTCACTGGGGCCGTGGACGTGGTTCATGCTCTACTGGGCGGCCTGGGCGCTGCTGCTGGCGGTTGTGGCGCGGGTGTTCTGGATGCGGGGGCTGGAGGGGCGCCCGCGCGTGCGGCTCCAGCTCGCGCGCCTCCGCTTCACGCGTCCCACGGCGGTGGCGGCCGCGACGGCGGCGGGGCTCGTGCTCGCGCTGGGCGGCTTCGTCTTCTACAACACCAACGTGCTGAACGAGTACGCTTCCCCGTTCGAGCGGGCGGAGCGGCAGGCCCTGTACGAGCGGCGCTTCGGGCGGTACGCGAACGCCCCTCAGCCGCGGATCGCGGGGACGAAGCTGCACATGGAGATCCATCCCCGTCGGCGGGAGGTGGAGGTGCGCGGCTCCCACCTCCTCGTGAACCGCACGCAGGTGCCCATCGACACGATCCACCTGGCCACCAGCCCCGGCGTGCAGACCGGCGCCATCTCCTTCGACCGCCCCGCCACGCGCGTCGTCGCGGACGAGGATCTCGGCCACGCCATCTACGCGCTGAAGCAGCCGCTCGGGCCCGGCGAATCGCTGCGGCTCAG
This sequence comes from Longimicrobium sp., assembly GCA_036387335.1. Taxonomy (NCBI): domain Bacteria; kingdom Pseudomonadati; phylum Gemmatimonadota; class Longimicrobiia; order Longimicrobiales; family Longimicrobiaceae; genus Longimicrobium; species Longimicrobium sp. The sequence continues at coordinate 4,383 of DASVTZ010000044.1, read as the reverse complement.
CTTCGCGATCCACATCAAGCCGCGCGGCTTCCGCAACAGCGGCGCGGGGCGCTCGGTGACGGCGGCCAGCAGCTTCTTCACCAACGACTTCCTCCCCGAGATCGGCTACGATCCCGGCCGCGAGCTGTTCAAGCCCAGCGACCGGCGGGCGCACGGGCTCTCGCCGCGCCGCCTCTTCCCCTCGCTCGCCGAGGTCGAGGCAGGCGGGGACGTCACCGGCGGAGCGGGCGACTTCACCGGCGCCGCGCCCATCGCCGTCGAAACGGTCATCGGCACCGATGGCGACCAGACCGCCGTGGCGCCCGGCCTGCTGCGCCGCACGTGGACCACGAACGGGCGCCGGTACTTCCACTACGCCACCGACGCCCCGATCGGCAACGAGTACCGCTTCTTCTCCGCGCGCTACGCCGTGCACGAGGAGCGCTGGACGCCCAGGTCGGGCGCGGGGCGGCCCGTGACGATCCAGGTCTTCCATCACCCGCGGCACGCCGCGAACCTGGCGCGCATCCTCCGCAGCGTGCGCGCCTCGCTGGAGCACAACAGCCGCGAGTTCGGCCCGTACCCGCACAGCTTCATTCGCCTCGTCGAAAACCCCGGCAGCGGCATGGGCGCGCACGCCGACGCGACCACGATCGACTACACGGAAGGCTTCTCCCGCTACAACCCCGCCGAGGATCCGAACGGCCTCGACATGCCGTTCGCCATCATCGCGCACGAGATGGCGCACCAGTGGGGTGTCGCGTACGCCCTGGCCGAGGGTGCGCCGCTGCTCTCCGAGAGCTTCGCCTGGTACGCCGGGATGGGCGTCGTGGAGGAGGCGTACGGGCGCGCGCACCTGGAGCGGCTGCGGAGGTTCTTTCGCCAGCCGTCACCCATCCCGCCCATCCGCCAGTCCGTCCCCCTGCTCCGCGCGATGGACCCGTACGCGGCCTATCGTAAGGGCCCCGCGGCCTTCTTCGCCCTGCGCGAGTACATGGGCGCCGACCGCGTGAACCTCGCCTTCCGCCGCCTGCGCGAGAAGCAGCGCGCGGGCGCGCCCCGGGCCACCACCCTGGACCTCTACCGCGAGCTCGAGGCGGTCACCCCCGACTCGCTCCGCTACCTCCTGCACGACCTCTTCGCCGCCAACACCTTCTGGCAGCTCAAGACGGAGCGCGCCTCCGCCAGGCAGATCGCGGAGGGCGCCTGGCAGGTCACCCTCCGCCTGCGCGCGCGCAAAGTCACCGTCGACCCCGCCGGCGTGGAGACCGAGGTGCCGATGAACGAGTGGGTGCCGGTCGGCGTCTTCGCCCCCAACAGCGGCCTGGGCTCGGAGTACGGCGAGCGGCTCTACCTGCGCCCCCACCGCATCCGCACCGGCCTGCAGACCATCACGCTCACCGTCCCCCGCAAACCCGCCGAAGCCGGCATTGACCCCTACCTGCTGCTGATCGATCTGGAGCGCTTCGACAACGTGGAGGCGGTGGAAATCGAGCAGTGAGGGACGGGGACACGCGCTGTCCTCTTTAGAACGGGCGCACTGCTAGCAATCAGTCGCCCATCTCGCCCGGGCAGAGGAACTCGATGCGTACGCCGTTCCGCTCAAGCACTTCGCGGTGCTCCCACCAATCGCTGTCCACCGCATTGAGGACGACAGCCGGTTGAGGACCGGCGAGCGCGACCGCCACGAACTTGTGGTCAGAAGGGTCAAACGCGGCGAGGTCGGGGTCGGCAGGGTATTCGTCGAAGCCACGTTCCGGGTGGGCAGTGATCGGAACCAGGGTGCACCACGACGGGTCCGCGTGGCGCGTGAGAACCGCTCTTAGAAACGCGTCGCCCACGCCTGGCTGCCCCACGCTGCGCAACTGGTTCTGGTACTCGCGGATGATCCGCCATCCGTCATCCAGCAGGAGGCCGCCGCGAGCGGAGAGCTCGCGTACGCGGCGCACGCATTCCAGCACGCACTCGGGCGAGGCGTGAGTGGGAGCGTGCGGGTAGTTGGCGACGCGCGGGACGTTGGTGTCCACCGCCCAGTGCGTCATGCGGCGCCCCGCCGAGCCATCTGCCGGCGCATCGCGGCCTCGGCCATCGCGGCGAGGTCGCCCATCTCGTCGCCGAAGAAGTTGGGCGGCCAGTTCCGGATGTTGCCGAACTCGTCCACCTCCAACGGGCTGAGGCGCGACACGCCCCGTTCTTCCTGCGCGAAGTAGAGCGCGACCTGCTCCGGCGCGAGCTGCTCCTCCGCCATGCGCCTCTGCAGGCGGCGCAGCAGGTGCTCGCTGTGGCTTTCCACCACAAGCTGGATCCTGCGGCGCTTCACGACGTCGATGAACACGTCGGCCAGCCCCGACTGCACCGCCGGATGAAGGTGAATCTCCGGCTGCTCCAGCAGGATGGTGGATCCCTCGGGGACGTAGTAGCAGATGGTCAGCACCGGCAGGATCTGAGAAACGCCGAAGCCCACGTCGGTGATCAGAACCGGGGCCGCGCCCGGGCTGCGCGTGATCCACACCCGGTACAGATTGCTTTCAGGCGTGATGGGCTGCACGCTGAAACTGTGCACCAGGCCCAGTTCCTTGAGCCAGTAGCCTACGTATTCCTGGACCGTGAACGCCTTGGTGCCTTTGCCGCGGGAGATCTTTGGCCGGTCCTGCGCGGCCATCAACGCGTCCACCACCCGCTCGCCGCGCTGGCCCATGTCCGCCGGCTCGGCGCCGGCCCACGTGTATTCCCGCTTTGGGTAGTCGCGGAGCGGGCCCAGGTAGTACACGCGGTTCATCTGCTCTTCGAACGCGAGCGCCAGGTCCGAAACGAAGCTGGCGTTCTGGTAATACGCCTTCACCTGGTCTGGAAAGCCGTAGCTCTTTACCGGGTCTGGAAGGTCCCAGGCCCGCCCGCGGATGCGCCTGAACCCGAATCCTCCACCGGACGATCCCTCCAGCTCGTAGCCATGCTCCTGCCGTTCTTTGCGGCGCATGCCGACGGTGGCGTCCGCGAAGCGGTATTCCATTCGATCCACACGCATGCGGCCCTTGCTGCCGGCGGAGCCGATGCGCGTGCAGAAGCCCATCTCGTCACCGGAGAACATCGTGGCGCCCGGCCGGACGGGGTCAGCAATCGCGAGCTCGTGGGGGAGCGTCCAATCCAGGTCGAACTCAAAGGGCCCCCTGCCCTGGTGCAGTATCTCGCGGAAGGTGCCCAGCCGCACCGGGTCCGAGTCGTCGCCGAGGTTCAGCACCTGCTTGCGATCCGACGATTCCACGGTCTGCTTCATCATGAGCAGCGCCTGGATGATGCTCGTCTTCCCGGAGCTGTTCGTACCGAACAGGCCCGTGACGGGGGCCAGGCGAAGGTGCCGGACCGAGCGCCAGGATTTGAAGTTTTCCAGCCCGAGTTGATTCAGCATCAGGACCGCGCTCCTTGCGTTGCCGGCCCACACACCCGCAATCGCGGATCGCGATGGCGCATTGGCGTGAGGGGCGGTCATAAGATGGTCCATTCACCCTCACGTGCGCCAGCCGGATGGCCGTGGAGGGAGTCAGCGTTCCTGCAGCAGGATGCTGATGTCCCTGGAGTAGCCCGTCGCGGTGAGGTGCAGGGGGGCGCTGATGCCGCCGACGGTGGTGTAGCTCCCCTGGAAGGCGGCCTGGACAGCGCGGCCTTCGAAGGTCATCCCGCTGACGGTGAGGGATAGCTGCGGGCGCTGAAAGGTGCCGGTCACCGTGATGGGCACCGTGCTGGCGGCCGCGGCCTCCTTCATGGTGCCGCTTCCCGAGACGGCGGTGCCGGCTCCGTCTTGGAGTTGGAAATCGAGCGTGAGCTCCGGGGAAACGCCGGTCCACGGGCCGGCGACGGCGCTAAGCTGCCGCTCGAGCTCGTTGTCGATGCCGCCGCCGGAGGAGTCGCCGCAGGCTCCGGCGGCCAGCGTGAGGGCGAGCAGCAGGAAAACGCGGGAATGCTGCATCGGTTGCTCCTGGTTGAGATTGGCAGAGCCACGACGACTTTCGCTGCGGCGTGCGGCTACCGCCCCATCGGCGAGGCGCACCACCACTCCGTCTTCAAAGCGGCGGTGGCGCTCACCGGCGAAGACGTACGAGAGGCGTTCACCGCGATCAACGGCCTGCGCGGCACTCGCCACGACACGAACTGCGGCTCCGCGGAGGTCGTGGACGGGCGGACGTGGCCGAGCTTCGGGTTGCGCGAGCTGCGCCCCTCGGCAAAAGCGCGCATTCGTGTGACCAAGCCCCGGAAGGCGGGCCGGACGGACGCGACGGGGTGAGCCGTTTCCGCCACGAGCGCGTTCACCAGCCGCGGAAGCTCATGCGGCGGAGGATCTCGCGGCGATACTCGGGGGTGTTGCGGGGGGTGCGCTCGCGCGGGTTGGGGAGGAGCGCGGCGAGCCCC
>DASVTZ010000043.1 GCA_036387335.1 Longimicrobium sp. | reverse complement strand
CGCTCCACGCACGCCGCCGCCGCGCCCAGCTCGCCCGTCACCCACACCTCGTCGCCCATGCGCGCGCCGGAGCGGAGCACGGGGTGCGACGCCTCGCCCACCACCGTCACGTCCAGCATCACGGGCCCTGGTGAGCGCGTGAGGTCGCCGCCCAGCACCACCGCGCCCACCGACTCCGCGGCCCGCCGCACCCCCTCCATCACCTCCACCGCGAAGTCCCCCGCATCCCCCCGCGGCACCGCCAGCGACGCGAGCACGCCGATGGGCCGCGCCGCCATCGCCGCGAGGTCGCTGAGCGCCGCCGCGGCCGCGCGGTAGCCGATCCCCTCCGCCGGGAGCCAGTCGCGCCGGAAGTGGACCTCCTCCACGCTCAGGTCGCTGGAGAGCACGATTCCCTCCCCCGCCACCACCGCGCCGTCGTCGCCGGGCCCCACGCGCACGTCCGGCCGCCCCGCCTGCACCGGCGACAGAAATCGGCGGATGAGGTCGAACTCGGCGCCGGGCCCCAGCAGGGCCGGCGCGACGGTGCCGCGCGGGCGGAAGGTTGGTGTAGGCATGGGGACAAAGTCCTAAGTGCTAAGTCCTAAGTGCTGAGTCCCAAGCCCTCTACTTAGGACTTAGGACTCAGCACTTAGCACTTCCGTTCAGTACGCCGGCGGATCGCTGGCGGGGAAGGACTCCTGCGAGCCCTCGGTGACCTTGTCGTGCGCGGCGGCGTCGCGCGTCACGGCGCCGGAGGGCATCCCGCCCTCGATGGCGGCGGGCTCTTCCTTGCCGGTCAGCAGCTGGCGAAGGACGTACTGCAGGATGCCGCCGTGGCGGTAGTACAGCACCTCCTGCGGCGTGTCGATGCGGATGTAAGCCCCGAACTCGCGCGTGGTGCCGTCCTCGGCCGTGGCGCGCACCGTCAGCTCGCGCGTGGCAAGGTGCCCGGCGATGGCGTCGGCCAGGCCGACGATGTCGAACGTCTCGCGCCCGCTCAGGCCCAGCGTCTGCGCGTTCTCGCCCGGCAGGAACTGGAGCGGCAGGATGCCCATCCCCACCAGGTTGGAGCGGTGGATGCGCTCGTAGCTCTCCGCGATCACCGCCTTGATCCCCTGCAGGAAGGGCCCCTTCGCCGCCCAGTCGCGCGACGAGCCGGAGCCGTACTCCTTCCCGGCCAGCACGATGGTCGGCGTGCCGTCCGCCTGGTAGCGCATGGCGGCGTCGTAGATCGTGGTGATCTCGTCGTCCGGGAAGTACGATGCGTAGCCGCCCTCGGTGCCCGGCGCCAGGCGGTTGCGGATGCGCGTGTTGGCGAACGTCCCGCGGATCATCACCTCGTGGTTGCCGCGGCGGCTGCCGTACGAGTTGAAGTCCTTGGGATCGACTCCGTGCTCCACCAGGTACTTGCCGGCGGGCCCATCCTTCTTGATGCTCCCGGCGGGCGAGATGTGGTCCGTCGTCACGCTGTCGCCCAGCAGGGCGATGGCGCGCGCGCCCTGGATCTCCTGCACCGTCTCCGGCGCCTCGCGCGGCATGTCCTGGAAGTACGGCGGCTGGCGGACGTACGTCGAATCCGGCGCCCACTGGAAGCGGTCGCCCTCCGGCACGTCCATCGACTTCCACCGCTCGTCGCCCTCGAAGACCCCCGCGTAGCTGCTGCGGTACATCGAGCTCTCGATGGACGACTGGATCGTCGACGCCACCTCGGTGGAGGTCGGCCAGATGTCCTTGAGGAAGACGGAGCGCCCTTCCGGGTCGGTGCCGATCGGCTCGTTGTACGGGTCCCAGTCGATGCGCCCCGCGATGGCGTACGCCACCACCAGCGGCGGCGACATCAGGAAGTTGGCGCGCACCTCCGAGTTGATGCGCCCCTCGAAGTTGCGGTTGCCCGAGAGCACCGAGCACGCCACCAGCTCGCGCCGCTGGATCTCCTCCGAGATCTCCACGGGGAGCGGCCCGGAGTTGCCGATGCAGGTGGTGCAGCCGTAGCCCACCGTCTGGAAGCCGAGCTGGTCCAGGTACGGATGGAGCCCCGCGCGGTCGTAGTACTCCGTCACCACCTTGCTGCCCGGGGCCAGCGACGTCTTCACCCAGGGCTTGCGATTGAGGCCGCGCTCCACCGCCTTCTTGGCCAGCAGCCCCGCCGCGATCATCACCGACGGGTTGGAGGTGTTGGTGCACGACGTGATGGCCGCGATCACCACCGAGCCGTGGTCGATGGAGCTCTCCTCCCCGTGCGGCGACGCCTGCGCCGCGGCCTGCGAAGCCTCCGCCGCGCCCGACCCCTCGCCCCATACCCCGTTCGCCTTCTTCGCCTCGTGCTCCAGGCCGATCGGCGCCGCATCCTTGACCGAAGCCGGCGCGGCGTGCCCCTCGGGGAGGAGCGACGGCAGCGCCTCGGCGAACGCGCGCTTCACGTCCGACAGGTTGATGCGGTCCTGCGGGCGGCGCGGCCCGGCGACGCTCGGCTGCACCGTGTTCAGGTCCAGCTCCAGCGTGTCCGTGAAGACCGGCTCGGGCGACTCGCTGGTGTGGAAGAGCCCCTGCTCCTTCATGTACGCCTCCACCAGCGCGATCCGCTCCTCCGCACGGCCCGTGAGGCGCAGGTACTGGAGCGTCGTCTCGTCCGGCGGGAAGATGGCGCAGGTGGCGCCGTACTCCGGGCTCATGTTGCCGATGGTGGCGCGGTCGGCCAGCGCCAGGGCGGCCACGCCGGGCCCGTAGAACTCCACGAACTTCCCCACCACGCCCTTCTTGCGCAGCAGCTCGGTGATGGTGAGCACCAGGTCCGTGGCCGTGGCGCCCTCGGGGAGCTCGCCGACCAGACGGAAGCCGATCACCTCGGGGATGAGCATGGAGATGGGCTGGCCCAGCATCGCCGCCTCGGCCTCGATGCCGCCCACGCCCCACGCCAGCACGCCCAGCCCGTTCACCATCGGCGTGTGCGAGTCGGTGCCCACGCAGGTGTCGGGGTAGGCCAGCGGCAGCCCCTCGCCCTGAAGGTTGGGGTTCTCGTCGGTGGAGAAGACGACGCGCGACAGGTACTCCAGGTTCACCTGGTGCACGATGCCGGTGTTGGGCGGCACCACGTTGAAGTTGGCGAACGCCTGCTGCCCCCAGCGCAGGAAGGCGTAGCGCTCGGCGTTGCGCTGGTAGTCCAGCTCCACGTTCTGCTCGAAGGCGCTCGCGGAGCCGAACGCGTCCACCTGGATGGAGTGGTCGATCACCAGCTCCACCGGCTGAAGCGGGTTGATGCGCGACGGGTCGCCGCCCAGCTCGGCCATGGCGTCGCGCATGGCGGCCAGGTCCACCACGCACGGCACGCCGGTGAAGTCCTGCAGCACCGTGCGCGCGGGGGTGAAGGCGATCTCGCGGTCGGGCGGGCTGTTGGGGTCCCACCCGGCCAGCGCCTCGATGTCGTCGCGCGTGACGGTGACGCCGTCCTCGGTCCGCAGCAGGTTCTCCAGCAGGATGCGCAGCGAGTACGGGAGTCGGCGGACGTCGCGCCCGCCGGTGTTCAGCGCGTCCAGGCGGAACATCTGGTACTCGCGGTCGCCCACGCGAAGCGTCGAACGGGCCCCAAAGCTATCGCTCATCACGTTCTCCTGTCTGGATATACGGTCCGGGATCGCGCCCTCGGCGCGCGGGGGACAGTTTAGCCCCTGCGGCTCGCCCCCGAAAGACGCGCTCCCGCACCGCTTTTCCCATGCCGCGCGCGGTGATTGCGCGTCCACCCGCGGCGTGCGTTATTTCCCGTGCGACGCATTCGGACACACACCCGGAATCGAGAGCCACGATGGGCCGTGAAGTGATCGTCATCGGCGACAAGGTGCTGGTGAAGCCGGAGGAAGAGAACAGCAAGACGCCCTCGGGGCTGTACCTCCCCCAGGGCGTCGCGCAGAAGGAGCAGGTGGCGGGCGGCTACGTGGTGAACGTGGGCCCCGGCTACCCCACCGCCGAGCCCCTCGCCGACAGCGAGCCCTGGAGCAGCGGCGGCGGCACGCGCACCGGCCTGCGCTACGTCCCCCTCCAGGCCCAAAAAGGGGACTTCGTCATCTTCCTGCGCAGCAACGCCGTGGAAGTGGAGATCGACGGCGGCACCTACCAGATCGTCCCCCACTCCGCCATCCTGCTCATCATCCGCGACAAGCTGCCGTAGGGCCCCCTCCCCCGCTCGTTCCTCGCGGCCCCTCCCCCAAAACAACCTGGGGGAGGGGCGGACGCATGCATCCGTGCGCTCCACCATCCTCCGCGCCCCACACGGTTCCGTAGGGGCGCGATTCATCGCGCCCGTGCTCGCCCGTGCTCCGCCGCCCGCCGCCGGCACCGCCGCCGGTAGGGGCAGACCTGCGTGTCTGCCCACCGCCTGCCCCACCCCAACGCCTGCATTCGCACCGGAACCTCGTAGGGGCCGCCCCTCGTGGCTGCCCGTGCCCTCCCCCGCCCCACCGCCCGCCCCCGCACGCTGGTAACGCGCAACGAAAAGGGAGAAGCCCACCGGCCTCTCCCCCGAGTCCGCGCAGGCGGACTTTGTGCTGTTGTTGCCGCGAGTTCACTCGCCAGCTCACGGCCACCGCCGCTCCGCCCCTGGCGCGGGTACCGGCACCGGCGCGGGAGCCGGCGGCTCATCCCCGCCGCCGAGCCAGTCCCCCAACCCGCGCACCGCACGCCCCAGCCACCCGCCCTCGTCCTCCACGTGCAGCGGGCAGCTCTCCATAGGCTCGGTGCCGGCCACGAAGTACTCCGTCTCCACCGACTCCCCCGGGCACGCGGCGGTCGCGAGCTTCCCGGAGGCGCGGTCCACCGACACGGCAACCAGGTCGGACGGAACGCCCCACGCCGCCGGCACCGCATGGCGCTCGTAGAAGCGCGACAGCACGCGCCCCCACACCGGCGCCGCCAGCCCACCGCCCGACGCATTCGCCAGAATCGCCTGCGGCTTGTCGAACCCGAGCCACACCCCCGCCACCACATCCGGCGTGAACCCCACGAACCAGACGTCCGCACCGTCGTTGGTCGTCCCCGTCTTCCCCGCCGCGGGCACCTCGTACGACAGCCCCGCCTGCCGCACCCCCGACCCGGTCCCGCGATCCACCACGCTGCGCATCATCGACGTGCTCAGGAACGCCACCCCCGGCGAGATCACCGTCTTGCGCGACGTGGGTGCCTCGTACACCACGCGCCCGTGCGCATCCTCCACGCGCTTGATCAGCCGCGGCCGCACGCTCGAGCCGCCGTTCGCGAAGGGAGCGTACGCCGCCACCAGCTCCAGCGGCATCACCGACGCGGCGCCGAGAAAGGTCGATGGAAGCGGCTGGATGGGCGTGCTGATCCCCATGTCGTGCGCCGTCTTCACCACGCGCCCGGCGCCCACCCGTTCCCCCAGCACCACCGTCGCCCGGTTGGACGACAGCCGGAGCGCGTCGCGCATGTCCACGGTGGCGCTGTCCGACACGTGGTCGCGCGGCCAGTAGGCGCCGCGGGCGACCTCCGCGCCGGGCCCCAGCAGCGGCGCCGACACCGGGATGCCATCGGCGAGCGCGGCGGCGAAGACGAAGGGCTTGAACGCGGAACCCGCCTGCCGCCGCGCCTGCGTCACCCGGTCGAACTGGCTGAGGGCGTAGTCGCGCCCGCCGACCAGCGCCCACACGTCGCCGGTGCGCGGGCTCATCGCCACGAAGAGCCCCTGCAGGCACCGCTCGGGCTTCTTGGTGCCGCCGGCGCACGATGGATGGCGGAAGCGTCCGTGCTCCCCCTTCTCCACCGCCGCGATCTGCCGCCGCAGCTCCTGCTCCGCGCTCTTTTGAAGCACGGGATCCAGGCTGGTGAACACGCGCAGCCCGTCCGTGTCCGCGCGCGGCCCGAAGCGTTCGCGCAGCTCGCGCCTCACGGCGGACACGAAGTACGGCGCCTCCCCCAGCGCCTCCGGCGGGGGCGCGAGCCCCAGCGGCTGCCCCTGCGCCATCGCCGCCTGGGTGCCGGTAATCACGCCGGCGTCCGCCATCAACCCCAGCACCAGGTTGCGCCGCCGCAGCGCACCGTCCGCATTCCGCCGAGGATCGTAGAAGGAGGGCGCCTTGGGGAGCGCGGCCAGCGTGGCGGCCTCCGCCTCGGTCAGCTTCGCCACGGGCTTGCCGAAGTAGCCGCGCGCCGCCGCCTCCACCCCGTACTGCCCCTGCCCCAGGTAGATCTGGTTCAGGTACATCTCCAGGATCTCGTCCTTGGAGAACGCCCGCTCGATCCGCCGCGCCAGCACCACCTCCCACAGCTTGCGGCGGATCGTCTTCTCCCGCGACAGGTACTCGGGAAAGACGTTGCGCGCGAGCTGCATCGTCACCGTGCTGAACCCCTGCCGGTAGCTCAGCGTCTGGACGTCTCGCATCAGGGCACCGCCCAGCCGCCGGTAGTCCACCCCGCGATGCCGGTAGAACCGCTTGTCCTCCACCGCCAGGAACGCCCCCGAGACGTGCGCCGGAATGCGCTCGATGGGGACCACCGTGCGTCGCTGCGGAGCCAGGTACGCCACCAGCTTCCCGCGCCCGTCGAAGAGCTGGCTCGCCTGGGGCGGCTGGTACGTGCGCAGCGTGCCCACGGACGGACAGGCGTCGCCCGCACAGCGCGGCCACAGGTACGCGAGCAGCCCGCCCCCGGCACCGAGGCCGAGAGCCAGCACCACCAGGAGCGCGTGCATGATCTCGCGGCGGCGCGAGGTGCCCGCGGCGCGGGCGGGGCGTGGCTTGCGGGGCATGCGGATGGGGAGCGGGTGGAACGGGACGGCCGGAGGATGGAAGTTCGTACCGGGTGCGGGCTTGGATGTTCCGGCGCGGAGCTCACCCCCGCAGCCGTCGCCCTCCGTCCACCACGAGAATCTCCCCGGTCACGAAGTCGGCGCGCAGCAGGTAAAGGAGCGCACCGACCACGTCGTCGGGCGAACCGAGGCGGCGCAGGGCGGCGGTGCTGGCGAGGCGCTCCAGCTCCGCCTCGTCCGTGTCGTCAGGCGGAAGCACCGCGCCCGGCGCGATCCCGACCACGCGCACCTCGGGCGCCAGCGCGCGCGCGGCCACGCGGGTCAGGTGCGCGATGCCGGCCTTGGAGATTCCGTGCGCGGCGTAGCGCGCCCACGCCTGCATCCCCGCCAGGTCGACCATATTCACTACGATCCCGCGCCGCTCGCGCAGGGTGGGCGCCAGGTGGCGGATGAGGAAGAAGGGCGCCTTGAGGTTCACGGCCATGGTGTGGTCCCACAGCGCCTCGTCCGTCTCCTCCAGCGCTTCCGGGGGAAATACGGATGCGCTGTTCACCAGCACGTCCACCCCGCCGAACGCCGCGACGGCCTCGCGCGCGAGCCGCTCCACCTCGCCGCCACGCGCCAGGTCCGCCCCGATGGCCACCGCCTCCCCGCCCGCCTTTCGGATCTCATCCACCAGCTCGTCCGCGGGCGCGCGCGAGGAGTTGTAGTGCACCACGAGCCGCATCCCCTCCCCCGCCAGCGCGGACGCCATGGCCCTCCCCAGCCGCACCGCCCCGCCCGTAACCAGCGCCACCTTGCCATGCAGTTCCATCCGCCGCTCCGGTGCGGGTGCGAGCTTCTAAAGAATGGCCTCACGCGGAGACGCGGAGACGCAGAGGAACAGCGGTTTCACACAGAGACACAGAAAGAACAGAAAGCCACAGAGGAAAACGAACAGCGCCCTCCCTCTTCTGTTCTCCTCTGTGTCTCTGTGCCTCTGTGTGAGCCATGCAGTTGCAGTTCTCTCAGCGCCTCCGCGTCTCCGCGTGAGACCAGCTGTTCCTCGCGTGGAGTCAACTTCTCGGTTCTGGTCCTGCAGACGGAATCCAACTCCTCGCGCGCTCCAAGTTGCGCCGAATCGCACGCCGATCATCCTCATCGTACTTGGGATCGCTGAGCCGTTCCTCCAGCTCCGCAACCCACTCCTGAATGCGTTGCACGGGAGAGTAGCGCGTGACGGGTGGATCGATCATCAGCATCTAGACTCTCCTCCGGTGGGCGTGTCCCGGCCGCGTCTCCGCGTGAGCCCCGCCGTTCAGTCGTCCTGCTTGAAGATCTTGAGGTTGGTCGAGTGGCCCGGTGCCAGGCGCGCCTTGGGATTCAGGTAGCGCACCGCGTTGTTCACCGCGATCGCCGCCTCGCCGTAGCCGCACGAGATCAGCTCCAGCTTGCCCTCGTAGTGCACGATGTCCCCGGCGGCCCACACGCCGGGGACGCTCGTCTCCATGACGCCGTTCACCTTGATCGTGTTCTTTTCCAGCTCCAGCCCCCAGCGCGCGATCGGCCCCAGGTCAGGCTTGAAGCCCAGCAGCGCGATCACCGCGTCCGCGTCGACGTGGGTGTCCTCGTCCGTCTCGTTGTTGAAGATGGTGACGCGGGCCACGCACCCGTTCACGCCTTCCATGTGCCGCACCTCGTAGGGAGTGAGGATCTGCACCTCTCCCTTCTCGGCCAGGGCCTGCATCTCTAGCACGCTGCTCTTGTGCGCGCGGAACTCGGGGCGCCGGTGGATGAGGGTGACGGAGCGGGCCACGCCGCGCAGCCCCAGCACCCAGTCCACGGCCGAGTCGCCGCCGCCCACGATCAGCACGCGCCGGTCGCGGAAGTCCTCGATCTGGCGGACGTGCGTGTGCGCGCCGCCGCCCTCGCGGTAGTGGTCCTCCCACCCCGGGCACTCCAGCACGCGCGGGTTGAGGGCGCCCTTCCCCGCCGTCACGCACACGGTGCGCGTGAGGAAGTCGCCCGCGGGGGTCACCAGCCGGAAGTGCCCGTCCTCGCGCACCATCTCCTGCACCTCGGCGCCGAGCACGACCTCGGGGCCGAACTGCGTGCCCTGCTCGATCATGTTGTTGGCCAGGTCCTTGGCCAGGATCTTGGGCAGCCCGCCCACATCGAAGATGTACTTCTCCGGGTAGAGCGCCATGAGCTGCCCGCCGAGCTGCGGAAGCGCGTCCACGATGCGGCACGAGATCCCGCGCAGCCCTGCGTAGAAAGCGGCGTACAGCCCGGTGGGCCCGCCGCCGATGACGGTGATGTCCGTGATGTTCGCGTCGCTCACGCGTGTGCTCCAGAGTGGCTGGGTCGCTGGTCCGCGCAGGGTGGCGGGCCGCGCTCCATATAGAGAAAGGGCGCGGCGCACGCAAGGAGCCCGGCGCGCCACACCGCGCATTGCAGCGTGCAAGAAACCTTGCAAGATGGCGCGCGCCAAACCGGCCTCCGGCCGCACCGTATGCGCGTAAACCACTCCGCTGCAATCACTTGCATTTCGCGCCGCGCATGGCGTGCGCGTTGCCTTAGAGGGGCCCGACAGCACGATGGAGTGCTGCAGGACCCAACCCACTCTTCCCACTCTGGAGCACCACCATGCGCAACCTCCGCAACCGCGACGGCTTCACCCTGATCGAGCTCATGATCGTCGTCGTGATCATCGGCATCCTGGCCGCCATCGCCATTCCGAAGTTCGCCAACGTCTCGCGCAGCGCCAAGCAGTCGGAGGCCGAGCCGACGCTGAAGCAGATCGCCACGCTGCAGCAGAGCTACTTCCAGAAGAACGACAGCTACGTGGCCGCCATCGGCAACCTGACCGGCTTCGAGGACCCGAACGCGACGTACTTCACCTTCGAGATCGTCTCGGGCGACGCCACCAAGATGTGCGCGAAGGCGACTCCGACGGCGAAGGGCACCGACGCGGGCGTGGTGGCGATGTACATCACGCAGAGCAAGGCCGGCGCGGCGACGGACGCCAAGCCGACCACCACCGCCTGCACCTGATCCGCGGCTGACCCGGCGTAGCGTTTCGGCAGGGATAGCGTCTCGCAGGATTAACGAAGCCCCCGCCCCGGAACCTCTCCGGGGCGGGGGCTTTCGCGTGGAAGGCCCCCCGGCACGCCGGAGCGCGTTCGGCGCAGAAGGGCCGGGAATGGCGTGCCACGGGCCGGCGAGCTCCGCGGCTGCGCTCGTTACCCCCACGGAGGCGACGGAGAGCGCTGGGCGCTTCCTCCCGCCACTCTTCGCGGTCGTGAGCGGCACGGCATGGCACGCCGCGGAGGACCCGTGCCGCCCGCAGCTGGAGATCCCATCCGTCTTGCAGGGTGCAAGAAATCGTGCACGATCACGGTGCCAAACCCGGCCGGCGGCGGCCCACTGTTCTGGTAAGTCGTTGCAGGACGGCAGCTTGCATTTCGCGCCACGAGTGGCGTGCCCGTTGCCTTAGAGGAGTCCGACAGCACGACGGAGTGCTGCGGCCCAACCCACTCATCTCTCTCTGGAGCAACACCATGCGCAACCTCCGCAACCGCGACGGCTTCACCCTGATCGAGCTCATGATCGTGGTCGTGATCATCGGCATCCTGGCCGCCATCGCCATTCCGAAGTTCGCCAACGTGTCCCGCAGCGCCAAGCAGTCCGAGGCCGAGCCGACGCTGAAGCAGATCGCCACGCTGCAGCAGAGCTACTTCCAGAAGAACGACAGCTACGTGGCCGCCATCGGCAACCTGACCGGCTTCGAGGACCCGAAGGCGACCTACTTCACCTTCGAGATCGTATCGGGCGACGCCACCAAGATGTGCGCGAAGGCGACTCCGACCGCGAAGGGCACCGACGCGGGCGTGGTGGCGATGTACATCACGCAGAGCAAGGCCGGCGCGGCGACGGACGCCAAGCCGACCACCACCGCCTGCACCTGATAAGCAGCCGATCTGACGCCCGACCCGGCAGCACGCCCTGAGGCGGCTGCCGGTCCGCTCCGCTCCACACCCACTGACCGAGAACCGCACCATGACCTCGTTTGATTCCGCCCGGTTCGGCCGGAAGGGCTTCACCCTGATCGAGCTCATGATCGTGGTGGTCATCATCGGGGTCCTGGCCGCGATCGCGATCCCCAAGTTCGCGAACGTCTCCAAGGCGGCCAAGGAAGCGGAGGCGCAGCCGATCCTGAAGCAGCTCTTCACGCTCCAGGAGCGCTTCAAGCAGAAGAACGACGAGTACGCGTCGGACATCGCGCAACTGGAGGGCGGCACCGCCACCTTTGCGAACGCGAAGTACTACACCTTCCAGATCGACAGCGGAGACGGGGCCACCTACCTGGCCTGCGCCCAACCCACCCTCGACGGTCTTCGCTGGTTCAGCATCAACGCGGCACGGGAGATCACCCCCCACGATTCAGGGTGCACCTGAGCGCCCATCCATCCTGACCGCGCAAACGCAGAAAGCCGCCCGGTGGGCGGCTTTCTGCGTTTGCCGGTCAGCTCGGGCCGCGGTACTCCACGAAGAAGTCGTCGTTCTCGTGCAGGCGCATCGCCACCAGCCGCGCCCCCTCCAGACGCCCTTCCACCCGCGGCCACAGGAGGAGGAGGATGTTCTCGGTGGTGGGGATCAGCCCGCCCGGCGCGAACTCCGGGACGGCGTGGTTGAGGTGCTGGTGGTCGAGCGGCTCCACCACCTCCTCGCGCAGCACCCGGTCCAGCGCGCCCAGGTCCACCGTGAACCCGGTGAGGGGATCCAAGGTACTCTCTACGGAGACCTCGAGCAGATAATTGTGGCCGTGCCCGTGCGGGTTGCTGCACGGCCCAAACACCTCGCGGTTGCGCTCGTCGCTCCACTCCGGGCGGTGGTAGCGGTGCGCGGCGCAGAAGCGCACGCGCCGCGTCAGGACCATCGGCTGCATGGATTCTGTACGGACGGGGTGTAAAGAAAGTTCGCAAAATTGTACCCGTATCGGCCGGGCGGCACAAGCCAGGCTGTGTGAAGCGGGGGCACATCCCTTGCGTTTCGGTATCGTGCCGCAACCGTTTTCCACCCTGTTGACGCCCTCAAACATCGATGGCTGTACTCTCCCCGGCTGCTTCGGAGCCGTTGCCGTTCCATACCGCGTCGCGCGGCTCGCACTCGCTCTCGGCGCACCTGCGGGGAGCGCTGCCCGCGCCCGGGGGCGGCGCTACGGTGCTGATCGCCGAAGACCACGAGGACAGCCGCGACGCGCTCTGCACGCTGCTGGAGGCGTTCGGCTACCACGTGCACCTGGCGGCGAACGGGCACGAGGCGGTGGCGGAAGCGCGCGCCATCCGCCCGGACCTGATCCTGATGGACATGATGATGCCGGGGATGGACGGGCTTGAGGCGACCCGCACCCTGCGCTCCGACCCGGACTTTCCCCGCATCCCCATCGTGGCCGTCACCGCCATGGAGGGCGCCCGCGACCGGGTGCTGGCCGCCGGCTGCGACGACTGGGTGGCAAAGCCGCTCGACATCCGCTCCTTCATGGCGCGCCTCCCCGTCTGGCTGGCGCCCGCCGGCGCGCGCGGCGAGTAGCCCCGGTGCACTGCGAATGCCGAACGGACCAGAGGCGCGTCGCGCTCCTGGTCCGCAGCTTCGAGGAGTACCCGGAGCTGGAAGAATTCGGAAAGGAGCACGGCTGGGAGTTCGACCTCCCGCTGAGCGCCGCGCTGGTGGACGTGGGCGAGGGGCGGCCGATGTCCGGGATCAGCGACCTGGCCAACTTCCTTCGCACCGTCCTGGACCCCGTGCGCTTCCGCGCGGTGCGGGCGGCCTGGCTGCGCCCCGAGGTCCCCGTCCACCAGCAGCTCCCCGCGCTGATCCACGCCGAGGGGCTGGGCGGCCTGGTCTCCGCGGACAGCTCCGAGCTGATGCCGGTGCTGAACGAGGAGCGCATCGAGAGCTGGTTCCAGCCCGTGTTCCACGCCCGCACGCTGGAGCTGTGGGGGTACGAGTGCCTGATGCGCGGCAGGGCGCTGGACGGGTCGCTGATCCCCGCGCCCACGCTGCTGGGGTGGGCGCACCAGGAGCACCTCACCTTCATGCTGGACCGCGTGGTGCGCGAGCTCCACCTGCGCGCCATCGGCCGCCTGAGCGTGCCGGAGCACTGCCGCTTCCTCATCAACTTCCTCCCCACCGCCATCTACCGCCCGGAGTTCTGCCTGGCGACCACCGTGCGCGCCGCCCGCGAGAGCGGCATCGCGCCGGAGCGGATCACCTTCGAGGTGGTCGAGAGCGAGCGCACCGTTGACCACGACCACCTGCGCGGCATCCTGTCGCACTACCGCGCCAAGGGCTTCGGCGTGGCGCTGGACGACGTGGGGAGCGGCTACAGCGGCCTGTCGCTGCTGGCCGACCTGGCCCCGGACATGATCAAGATCGACCGCGAGCTGGTGACGAAGTCGGTCGAGAGCCCCGCCCACCGCGGCATCTGCGCCTCCCTCGTCGGCCTGGGCCGCGACAACGGCCACCTCGTCCTCGCCGAGGGCGTGGAGACCGAGGCGGAGTGGGCGGTCATGGAGGAGCTGGGCGTGGACCTCCTGCAGGGCTACCTCTTCGGCCGCCCCGCCCCGGTCCCCGCCCTCGACGCGGAGGTGGGGGCACTGGTGTAGACCCGCACCGGTAGGGGCGCGATTCATCGCGCCCGTGCCCGCCCCCGCACCACCCCCGCGGTTCAAACCGGTCCATCCGTAGGGGCAGACCTGCGTGTCTGCCCACCCTCGCCCCCGCCCCGATTCCTGCATCACGCACGATTTTCGCGGATCCGGGGGCGAATGAATTCGCGGCTGGAACCACGCAAAGTCCGCCTGCGCGGACTACGGGTTCAGTGCCTGCACACACGAGACGGCTTCAGCCGTCTTCCCGTGGTTCCAGCCGGGGGATTCATCCCCATACGCGTTAACTTAAGGCTTGCACGTGGCAACGAGCCGGCTTATCGTGGATTCCATGAGAGCCGACATCCTTGCGGAAGAGTGGGCGGTGATCACCCGCTTCCTTCCCGACAACTGGCGAGAACTCGCCCGCTCAA
>DASVTZ010000042.1 GCA_036387335.1 Longimicrobium sp. | reverse complement strand
CGCCGGCGCGTTCCCGCACCCGGATGCGACCCCGCCAAGCCTGCGAAGGCAGGCTTCCCGCCGTTGTTGCAGCGGTTTCAACCGCCGGGTCGAGCCCCAGCTTATCGAACCGCCCCCCCTACTGCTCCACCGGCAGCACCGCCAGGATCGCCTGCACGAGGAGCACGGTGTAGTCGTGGATCTGCCGGTCGGTGAGGCGGTCGCGGAGGCGGCCCATGCGGCGCGACATGCGCAGGGGCTGGATCAGCGCGCGCCCCAGCTCCTCGCCGATCTCCACGCGGAGCCGCGCGGAGTCGTAGTCGGCCTCGGACGCGCGCAGGTGGCGCTCGGCACGGCGCACCAGCTCCACGTGCGCCTCCCGGACGGCGGTGCGCCCCAGGCCGCGCAGCTCGTTCAGGTAGGGGAATTCGGAGGCGATGGCCTCGTCGATGGCGTCGTCGCGCTCCTTCTTCCGCATTCGCAGCCGCCGCTGCTCCCCCTCGTCCGTCGGCTCGCCCTCGCCCAGGATGATCCAGCCGGTGCGGAACCCCAGCACCGCCGCGGATTCTTCCCAGAAGCTGATCGGCGGGTTGTCCACCGCGCCCGTGAGGTAGCGGTGCACCGTGCTGTACGACGAGATCCCCTCCATGCCGCGAGCCAGGAGGGAATCGTGGAGCCACTTCCCCGGCTTGCCGCGAGTCTTGAGGGCGAGGTCCACGCGCTCGCGAGGCCGCGCCGGCGTCTGGTTGAACTGGGTCCAGAACCCGGAATCCACGTCGTGCTCGACGGAAACCTCCAGCGGGAGATCCGCCTTCTTGCGGGTGGGCGTCTTGGGCACCGGCGATCGGGGAGCGGGGGAGCTGCGGAAGCGCGTGGTACCAAAATACGCGCCCCTACCCCCGCACGAAAGAACGATTTCGGCCATCTCACGCCAGACGGGGCACCGCTTTCAATCTGAAGCGTGCGATTCGTGGCGCACCCGGCACGGCAACGCTCTTCAGAAGCCGGTCAGCGTGGGCATCGGGTGTGACGTTGTGGATGCGGAGAAAGCGCGGAAGGTCTCTCTTCCCCGCCTTGTCAGTTGAGGCGTGCCCAGCGGGTGTTCGCGCCGGCGGGGGCGGCCTGGAGGCCGGCGTTGGGGATGGCGGGCTCCACTGCGGCGAAGAGGACGTCGAACATCTCCGCGGCGAGTACGTCCCTCACCAGCAGGGCATCCACCGCATCGGTGACGGCGCGCACGAAGGCACCCGCGGTGGGCTCATCCCAACCCCCGGGGAGCTCACGCAGGAAGTGGTGGATCCGGTCCACCTCCGCGTCGTGGTAGCCGCGCTCCATCACCCACACCTCGATGGCGTGCGTGGCGGCGGCGCGCGCCTCCCGGTACGTCAGCGTCTTCGCGGCCTCGCGCGAGCGCGCTGCGATCGCTTTACGCTCAACAGCGTGCGTGCCCTCCAGCCGCTCGCGGAAGCCGCCCAGGAGCGCGCGGTTGAGGTCCAGCTTCGCCTCCGTCTGCGCGATGCGGTCGGCGCCGATGGAATGCTGGCAGCGGAAGAGGCAGCCGGCGCGCGCGTGCCACTCCCCCGCCACCACGGCCAGCAGATCGAGCGTGGTGAGCGCGTGCGGCTTGCGCTTCGGGCACCACTCCTCGCTGCAGTCACAGGCAAAGAACCCCAGCGCGCTCCCGAACTCCAGCATTGCCTGCCGGAGCAGCTCCATCGGCCCCACCCCGGGGTCTTCCGGGAGGTCGTCCGGGTCCCACTCCCCGGCGAGCACTCCGAGGATGCGCCCCAGCGTAAGCGTCTCCACCGCCGCGTCCGGGCAGCCCGGGCGCGTGCACGCGTCGTGGTCGCAGGTGACGCGCTCCAGCATGTTCATCTCCGTGCCGAAGCGGAGCGCCGCCTCGCGCAGGAGGTGGATCTGCCGGTCGATCTCGCGCAGGGTCGGGGTATGGACGCTGTCCATCAAAGGCGGGGGAAGGGGCGGAAGGATTGCAGAGGGCGCAATCCGGCTTTCCCAAAATGCAGCCAAAGTGGACGAAACGCCAGCTTTGCGGGACGTGCGTGTGCTACGGGCCACGGCGTGGCGTTCCGCGTTTGCGGAACACGTCACAAGCCCGACTTGCCCGCTGCGGGCTTGGCTCACCTGCGCAGAAGAGCGCAGAGCGCGTCGGCCGGGACCGGGCGCGAGAAGAGGAAGCCCTGCGCGTAGCCACATCCCAGCTCGCGCAGGATCTCGTGCTGCACGGGTTCGGAGACGCCCTCGGCGATCACGCGCACGCCCAGGCTCCCCGCCAGCGTAACGATGGACGACACCACCTGGCGGCTCCACGGCTCGTCGCGCAGCCCCTCCACGAACGACCGGTCGACCTTGATGGCGTCCATCGGCAGGCGGTGGAGGTAGGCGAGCGAGGAGTAGCCCGTGCCGAAGTCGTCGATGTATACCCGCATCCCCGCCGCGCGCAGATCTCGGAGGACGTGCGCCGCCGCGTCGAGCCGGCCGAGCAGCGCACTCTCGGTGATCTCCACCGCGAGGTCGCGCGGCGCGGTGCCGGTCTCGTGCAGCGTGCGGCCCAGCCGCTCGGCCAGGTTCCCCCAGGCGAACTGGTGCGCGGACAGGTTGATGGAGAGCGTGAACCCGTCGCCGCCCGCCGCTTTGAGCGCGGGAAGGGCGCGGCACGCCTCGCGAAGGACCCAATCGCTCAGCGCGTCGATCATCCCCGTTTCCTCGGCGACCGGGATGAACTCGGTGGGTGAAATCGGACCGCGCTCCGGGTGGTTCCAGCGCAGGAGCGCCTCCGCGCCGACCGCGCGCCCCGTCGCCATATCGACGACGCTCTGGAAGTGGAGGTGCAGCTCGCCGCGCTCCATCGCGTTGCGGAGGTCGCACTCCAGGCGGAGGCGCGCGCGGGTCTGGGCGTGCATGGCGCGGTCGTACCACTGCACGCGCGCGCCGCCGGCCGTGCGCGAGCGCTGCATCGCCACCTCCGCGCCGCGCACCAGCGCCTCGGCGTCGCCATCGTCGGCGGCGAGCGCGACGCCCATGGCCGCCGCGGCGACGACGGTGTGGTCATCGACGGCGAACGGCTGCGCCAGCGCGGACTGCATCCGCTCGCAGAGGCGCCGCACCCCCACCGCGTCGCGTACGCCGCGTGGGAGGACGGCGAAGGCGGCGCCGCCGAGCCTTCCCAGGGTGTGCTCGGGGCCGAGCGATGCGCGCAGACGTGCGGCGGCTTCCACCAGCATCCGGTCGCCGGCCGCGTAGCCGACGCCCTCGCTCACCCGCTCCACGCGGTCCACGTCCAGGCAGACCACGGCAAACGCGTCGTCCGCCTCGCGCACCTCGCGCACGAACTCCGCGCGGTCGGCGAGGCCGGTGAGGGGGTCGTGCCGCGCTCGGCGGAAGCGCGCCTCGCTCTCGCCCAGCGCGTGCTCGGCGGTGGTGTCCAGGAGGAAGACGCCGGTCCCCTCGCGGTCCGCGAAGGCGCGCACGCGGTACCAGCGCGTCGGCGTGCCGAGGCGGAGCTCGCCGTCCGCCGCGCCTTCGCCCACGCACGCGGCATGGAGGAGCGGCTCCAGCCCGGCGGCGCGCAGCTCCGGGAGCTCGTCCCAGATGCAGCGGCCGACCAGCGAGTCGCGGCCGCGCCCCAGCGCCCGCTCCGCCGCGGCGTTGACGAAGCGGACGTGCGCGTCGAAGTCGAGGAGGAAGAAGCCTTCGGCGCCGCGCTCCACTCCCGCGAAGAGGGCCTCCGCGAGCGCGCCGGGCGCCGGGTTGCGGCCGGGGCGGGTGGCGCGGGATTGCCGGGGGCGGGCGCTGCTCTCGCTCATCGGGGAGGTGGGTAGGGGCTTCCGCCGCAAAGGGCACGCGTCTCCCACCAGATACCCCGGAGCCACGGACGGGGCCCACGGGGAGAGGGTAACCGAACACGGGTTGGCGGATACACGTCTGAACGGAACCGGGGCCCCCAGAAGCCCCCGCCCCTGCAGCCCCGGCGTTTCCAGCCCCACCAGCGCGCGCGGGCGCGGCACCTTCCACCTTCGCTCCATGGGGTGATTTGCCATTACCCGCAGCAGCATCATGGGTAGCCGGGAAGTGGTGATTCACGGGGCCCATACCATGATCACTGGATGTCGAACTGGGAGACGCCGTTGACGTTGCTCTCGTCCCCGGGCGGAAGAAAGTAAGCTATCCAAAGGATACCGTTTTTTGGATCCAGGACGCACCCACCCCATTTACCTTTGTAGACCGACGATTGCGCGCCGTGGACATTTGATCCGCGGTTTGTGCGCAGGTCCTGAAAGTCGGGGGTATTCTGCCGCAAGCGTGTCACGTGCTTGGTCACGCTTTCCCCAAGCCGTTTGGTAAGGTCGTCGCCGCCGGCAGCGTTCCCGAGCAGCACCACCGAGAGGTCTCCGCCCCTTGCCTTTCCCTTGTTGAGCGTTTGCATCATTGTCTCCAAGGCCCCGTCCACCACCGCGGGGTAATCGGCGGCGGCGGCGGCTTCCACGTGCGCGACAATGCCGCACTGGCCAGCCTGGTTGTAGATCACGATCCCCAGACAGTTCATCAAGCCTGTGGTGCCGATGGGGGGTCCTTCGCTGTACACGGCATATCTCTGCTTGACCCCTCGGTACGGCGGTGGCGTCCCCTTTACGTCCAATACGGGCCTGCTAGGCGTGAACAGGTCTGCCGGCGAGGAGGAGGAGGAGGAGGAGGAGGAAGCATTTTCGAGCGGAGCGCCAACGGGCTTTCCCCACGCCTTTACAAGGAGTTCTATCGCCCACCTGTACTTTCTAAGGCGCGGATCATTGCTGTCGCCGCACTTTGCCAGGGCTTCGTAGTCGTCCTCCAGGGGTTTGGGGGCCGTCTTCGTTTGCTCCAGGTAGTCCAGCAGGCCCTTAAGACTACTGGCGGCCTTGCGGAAGCCCTTGTTTGTCTTGCGAATGTTGGCCATGAACCGGTCGAGATTTTCCTGCGACATGCGTCCTCGCCTCGTGTAGGTGAGTTAGAACGAAGCCCGTGGCGTGAAAACTAAGCCCCTGCGCACCCGCACGCTGTCCCTGGATCGATCCGCGCCTCGGCGTCTCCGGCAAACGGTCGCGTCCGCACCCACGCGCTCCATCCCAGCCGCGGCGACTCCGCCGTGCGGGCGGCGGAGAGGCGGGCGCGGGGCACCTCGGCAGCGCGCAGGACCAGGGTGACCACGAAGTCGGTCTCCACGCCGGCGTAGAAGCGCACCAGCTCGCGCAGCTCCACCAGCGCGCGCCCGTCCGCCGGGTCGCCCGTCACGGGGTCGGCGGGGAGGAAGGAGCGGTAGAGGTCGATCCCCATCGGCCCCAGGCGGATGCCCACGGCGGCCTGCGGATCGTGCCAGCGCGTGCCCAGCACGGCGTCGCTCCCCAGCGTGCGGCTGGCGCCCGTGCGCCCGATGCGCGTCTGCTGGTCGTCCGGAATCGGCAGCCAGCGGCCCACGAGCGGCTCGACTTGGACGGGCGCCCCGAAGTGGTCGGCCGGCGCCGCCGCGATCTCCTCCCACACCCACGCGCCCCCTCCGCCGCTCCCCCGCGGCACCCACCGCGCTGCCCCCGTGCCCATGCGCCCGGCACCCACGCCGCGTGCCTGCGGACGAGTGGAGGGCGTGCCGCACCCGTCATAGCGTTCGGTATTTCTGCATCGGTAAACCCGTCCTGGGGGCCTGCGTGTCGATGCTGCGGTAACCTCCGGAATCGGCATTCCATTCCAAAAGCACATGCTTGTTTGGCGCTGCCCTTCCAAACGTCATCTGTCCCGCGAAGATGACACTGGAGGCTAGACGAGCCAGGTGAGCGTGGTTGACGGTCATGGTCCCGCCAATGCGCAGCGGCGGGCCGATGAAGACTTCGCGGCGTTGCAGCATGACGAACGGCACGGACAGCACGGGCTCCAGGTCGCGCTCGCTCTGGACCACGGAACGCGCCGTCACGGGGCGCCCGTCGATCAAGTCGGCGAAATCCCTGCTGAGTTCCGTGTCGGCGATGCGCCATCGGAACGGGAAATCCGCGGCTCCCTCCAGCGCCTTCATATATTTCGTCAGGCTGTCCGTCTTGCCGCCCCGTGTCCCGGCCAGACCCAGGCGTCCGGCGCCGGGCGTCGTGGTTCCGAATTTCGCCTGTGTACGAGCCATATTGCCGAGGCGCTGCCAGTTCGCGCGGGCCCTGTAGGAATTGTGTTCCGGGGCCACCCTTCTTCCCGGGATGATCGGGGAAAGCATGGCCTCCTCTAGATCACGGGTGATCGTCGAGCCGCCCCCCGTACCCCCGTGTCGAACCCTGTACCCTCCTCCCCCGAGAGGGTGGACGACCTGGCCGTACCAGGCAGGACCCCCATCGTCCACACGAACGTATTCTCCGATTGCGAAAGGCATTGCGACCTCCGTAGTGTGATGATGCCGCGCCGTTGGCGTGGCGCGGACGTGAGTTGGAACCGGAACTGGGGGCGTCAGCGTGTGACGCGTGCGCAGCCGCAGCCCTCCGCCGGGTCCACGAGCACCGCGGGATCTTCGCCCAGCGGCCGCGTCCTCACCCACGCGCTCCACCCCAGCCGCGGCGATACGTCCGCCCGTGCCGCGGAGAGGCGCGCCCGCGGCACCTCGGCGGCGCGCAAGACCAGGGTGACCACGAAGTCGGTCTCCACGCCGGCGTAGAAGCGCACCAGCTCGCGCAACTCCACCAACGCGCGGCCGTCCGCAGGGTCGCCCGTCACGGGGTCGGCCGGGAGGAAGGAGCGGTAGAGGTCGATCCCCATCGGCCCCAGGCGGATGCCCACTGCGGCCTGCGGATCGTGCCAGCGCGCGCCCAGCACCGCGTCCATCCCCAGCGTGCGGCTGGCGCCCGTGCGCCCGATGCGCGTCCGCTGGTCGGCGGGGATCGGCAGCCAGCGGCCGACGAGCGGCTCGACATCGACCGGCACCCGGAAGTGGTCGGCCAGCAGCCCCCGCAGTCCGGCCTGCGAGCGGACCTCGTGCGCCAGCAGCCCGGCGCGGGCCAGCAGCGCCCGGTCGTCCACCCCCGGCAGCCGCCCCCGCAGCCCCGGCGTGCCCAGCCCCACCAGCGCCCGCAGGTAGCCCGCGGTTTCCGTCTCTTCCGGCGGCACCTCCTGCAGCACCGGCCGCGTCCGCCTCCCGATGCGGTAGGCCAGCGAGACCAGGCGGTGGTGGAACAGGTCCAGGAAGTCGCGGGTGGCGGTGTCGTTGTCGGAGAGCCGGTCCTGCACCCGCTCGGCCAGCGGCACGGGGAGTGGGCCCTGCGCGCCGCCCAGCGCCAGGAACGCCACCGTCATCTCGGGCTGCCTGCCGGGCTCCGCGCGCACCGACACCAGGTCCGCCGGGGGAAAGGCGAAGTCGTTGGCGGCCCGGAAGCGCACCGGCTCGGCCGCCGGGTCGGCGCCCTCGCCCGGGCTGGCGACGGCGTGGCCGGTCCGCTCCAGCAGGCGCACCGCCTGGTAGAAGTCGAAGGCGCCGGGGTGCGCCCGCAGCCGGGCCAGCAGCGGCGCGCTCACAGCAGGGGCCGGTCGCCGATGCGGGCGTCCCACGTCTTCCACACGCCCTCCTTCCCCTGGCGCCGCACCGAGAGCCGCGTCCACGAGTTGAGCGACGCGTACAGCGCGAAGAAGCGGTCCAGCACCGTGGCCAGAAGCAGGGCGCTCCCCCCGTCGTACGCCGCCTCGTCCATCAGCAGCTCGATCTCGGTGCCCCGGGCAAAGCCCGACCACGGCGCCGTGCCCGCGCGGCGCACGCCCGGGGTGGCGGTGAGCTTCCGGAGGCCGCCCACCTGCACCTCCGCGGTGGGGTCGCCCCAGGCGGCGTACAGGCGCAGCATCTCCTGCAGGGCGCGCAGGCTGGCGTCGGCGTCGGCGCCCGCCAGGGAGAGGTGGTTCAGCGACAGCTGCGAGACCAGCCGCCACAGCGCCTGCGCCCCCAGCGGCGGCTGCACCGCGGGCGAGGGCGGATGCAGCACGGTGACGGAGCGGACGGGGGCCGCTACCTCCATCTGCAGCGGGTCGCCGGGAAGGAGCTGCTCGGCCAGGCGGCGGTTGGTGCACAGCACCCGCCCCCACACCGTCTGCGCGGGCGGGGCCACGTGCGCCCCCCGCAGGTCCAGAAAGGAGAGCATCACGTCGCTCCCCGGCAGCCCCGCGCGCTGCGAGGGCACCCGCCGCGCATGCCAGAAGGTGCGCTGCCCGGCGTCCATGGCGTGCGTATACGAGTAGAACGGCTCGAACACCGCCGCCTGCCCGCCGCCGGGCGCGGCCGTGAGCTCGAGCACCGAGTGGATCTCGGTCACGCGCTCGCGGCGCGCGTCGGCTACCAGCCGATACTCCACGCGCTGCTGGTCCACCCGCAGCGGCTCGGAAAGGCGCTCGAACAGGTTCACCACCGGCGTGCACCCCAGCCGGAAGTTCTGCGCG
Source organism: Longimicrobium sp. (assembly GCA_036387335.1). NCBI lineage: Bacteria > Pseudomonadati > Gemmatimonadota > Longimicrobiia > Longimicrobiales > Longimicrobiaceae > Longimicrobium > Longimicrobium sp. The sequence continues at coordinate 45,039 of DASVTZ010000042.1, read as the reverse complement.
GAAACCGCCAGCCGCCCGGGCGCGCGGCGGTCCAGCACGAAGAGCAGCTCCACGTACTCCTCGGCCCGGTGCCGGTCCACCCCGTCCAGGTCGAAGAAGAGCAGCTTGCGGGGGATGGTGAAGTACTCCTGCAGCAGCCGGTACGCGGGGTGCGCCGTGGTGGGGGAAGGGAGCAGCCCCTCGCCGGCGCCCAGCCCCACGGGCGCCAGCGCGCCGGGCGGCAGCATCCGCGGCCCGCCCTCGGGCAGCTGGCCGTCGGAGAGCACCGCCACCCCCAGCAGGTGCCCGAACAGCAGCTCGTACAGCACCGCCGCCGTGCTCATTTCGCCGCCCAGGTAAAAGCGCAGGCGGCCGGGCCGCACCTGGGCCATGGGCACGCCCTGCGGGTCCAGCCGCACCCGCACCACCTGCACGGCGCGGGGCACCCCGCGCAGGAAGGGGTACGCGGCCGCCGGCTCCAGCGCCGCCTCGCCCACCTGCAGCGGATGCAGCGTCACGGGGTAGCCGGTGCGAAAGCGGCACACCTCGCCGCTGCCGTCGGCGTTGGCGGCGAAGAGGGGGGTCCCGGCGGGCACCTCGTACGGGGTGCCGGGCCTGGCCTCCGCCGCCAGCTCGGCCACCGTCACCGGCGGCACCGGGGCCAGGTAGTGCGGATACAGCACCTCCAGCAGCGCCGACGAGATCCCCGGCACCTCCACCTCCAGGGTGCGATGCAGGCGGGCGGTGAGAAAGGCGAACGACTCGATCAGCCGCTCCACGTGCGGGTCGGGGCACTCGTGCGCGCCCAGCTGCAGGCGCGACGCCACCTTGGGGTGCGCGGCGGCGAACTCGCCGCCCACGTTGCGCAGGTACGCCAGCTCGGCGTTGTAGTAGTCCAGCAGCCCCTGGGGCGGCAGCTCGCTCATGGCGTCCTGGGGCGGGGAGCGCCCAGTGGAAGGGTGAACCCGACGGGGACCGGGGCGGTCCCCGCCGCCAGCACCGCGCGCACCTGCGCCACCAGCTCCAGCGGCCGCCCGTGCACCGGCTGCACGGTGACCTCGGCGTTCCTCAGCCGGGGCTCGTAGGCGGCGATGGCGGCCCGCAGGCGCGCCGCCAGGTCGCCGCGGGTTGCGGCGTCGGCCGGGTAGGCGGGGCCGCCGCCCGGCACGCCGTACTCAAGGGTGGTGCGGGCGCGACGCTGCAGCTCCGCCTCGGTGAACGAGGAGCGGGTGTCGAGCAGGTCGCCCAGCTCGCGCAGCACCGAGGCGCGGAGCTGCTCCCCGTCCAGCGCGCGCAGCGGCACCCGCTCCCGGGGGGCGGCCAGGTCCATGTCGGCCAGGCGGTCGAAGAGGAGCGCGGGCGCCGGCGGCGCCGGACGGGGAGAGGGGTTGGCCATGGCTACTTGGCCGAGTTGTCGGCCACGTTCCAGCTGGTGGACGCCGTTCCGCCCTTGCCGCCGGTTTCCTTCTGGGCCTGGTAGGCCCACTGGATGGAGCCGTAGTTGATGGACAGCGACTCGACCGGCTTGTCGCCCCCGCCGCCGCCCACGCTCATCGACGACAGCATCGCCTGGCCGAAGGTGTAGACGATGAGCGGGATCACGGTGCCGTTGTCGTTGCGGCCCACGGTGACGATCACGGCGCCCAGGTCGGCACCCTGGCACAGCTTCTGGTAGAGCGTGGGCGACGACTGGTCCATGTACTTCGTGACGTGGAAGTCCTGGTGGCGCGGCTTTCCCGAGGTGCGCTCGGCGTTGCTCACGTCGCCGGTCACCTGCATGGAGATGCCGTGGCTGTACGACATCAGCTCGATCTGCCCTTCGAATCCCTTCACCATGCTGGTTCCCGTCACGCTGGGGACCTTCATCAGGATCATGTCCATGGTTCGTTCCTCGTTCGGTGGTTGGTTGCGGTTCGCGGATCAGGGGGTGCCCCCGGACGCGCCTTTCGCGCGTCCGGCGGGCGGGTTCGGGCTCAGGACGCCGACGGCGCCGCGGGGAGGCTCGCCACCAGTCGGATGGAGGCGGTGAGCTCTTCGAGCTGGAAGTGCGGCTGCAGGAACACGGTGGCGTTGTACGACCCCACCGAGCCCGTCACCTCGGTGACGTCCACGCGCGCAGCGCGCAGCGGGTAGCTCGCCTTGGACGTCTGCGACGCGTCGTCGTTGATCAGCACGTAGTCGGCGATCCAGTTGTTCAGGTAGTTCTCCAGCTCGAGGCGCGTCTGGAAGCTGCCCACCTTCTCGCGCACCATCTTCTTGATGTAGTGGGCGAAGCGCGACGCGGTGAGCATGTACGGCAGCAGCGCCGAGGCCTTGGCGTTGGCGTTGGCGGCGGGGTTGGTGTAGACCGCCGGCTTCTGCACGGTGGCGCCGCCGAAGAAGCACGCGTCGGTGGTCCCCTTCTCGTAGCACAGGGCGATGAAGCCCAGGTCGTTCAGCTCCTTCTCGCGCCGGTCGGTGATGGCCACCTCGGTGGGCACCTTGGCCGTCACGTCGCCGGCGGGGGTGGTGAAGGTGTGCCACGGCAGGTCGCTCACCAGGCCGCCCCCCTCCTTGCCGCGGATGGCCGCGCACCACTGGAACTGGCTGAACGCGTCGGTGATGCGCTGCCCCAGCGCCCACACCGCGGTGCCCCACAGGTAGTCGGCGTGCACGAGCGTCGGCTCCTCGAAGTCCATCCCGTCCACCGGGGTCATGCCGGTCACCTTGTCGGTTTCGAGGCCGTACGGCAGGCGCATCAGCACCCGCGGCATCACCAGCGACAGGTACCGCGAGTCGTCGTTCTTGGCCCGCAGCTCCGCCCACGGCAGCATGTCGAGGCTTTCGAAGATCTTCGACAGGTCCCGCGGCACGCCGAGCCGGGTGTAGTCCGTCCAGTCGGCGTCGAACAGCGAAGGATCGGCGGCGGCGATCAGGGGGGCGTGCGCCGCCGCGGCCACCCCGGAGAGGCGCTTGGCCAGGTCGATGTCGTTGACGTGGTCCGGGCCGCGGCCGAACTCGTAGTCGTAGAGCAGCACGCCGTACGGGTTGCCCCCGAAGGTGCCGTACTCCTCCTCGTACAGCTTCTTGAACAGCGCGCTCTGGTCCGGGTCGATGGCGTTGGAAAGGTCGGCGTACAGCTCGGCGGCCGTGGCGCTCAGCACGCGCAGCTTGAGCATGTCGCAGGTGTCGGTGTTCATCACCAGCCCCTGCAGGCCCCGCCACGACGCCTCCAGCGCCTGGAACGTGGAGTCGTGCAGGATGTCGCTTACCATGGCGCTCAGCAGCAGGTCCAGCTCGGTGATGCGCTGCAGGATGGCATACGCCAGCGGCTTGCCCGGGGTGAAGATGATATTGCCGTTCGAAACCTGGGTGGTGAACTCCGTGGCCAGCGCGCTATCGCTCACCAGGGCCATGTTCCCAACCTGGACGCGCGCGAGGGCGGCCGTGGAACCGGTGAGGGTCGTCTGCGTGTCGATCATGGGTACGAACTCCGGAAAGGGTGAAATGGATGAACGCGAGGTGCCGAATCAGGCGCTCGTGGACGGGTTGGCGGTGAGGAGGCCGGCGGCATACCCGGGCAGTGCCATGAACGCGGGCTCCACGGTGGCGGCAGCGGCGTCGGCGGCGTTCACGGCAGTCACCGCGGCGGTCTGCTGCGGCGTCTTCGCGTTGCTGACCCAGGGATCGGTGAGCCCGTGCAGCGTTGTGAGCTGCGCGCGAATCGCGGTGTTTACCGTCGCCGCTGCCGCCGCAAGCGCCTGGATCTTCCCCGATGCGTCCGTTGCCTTGGCACCGCTGGTGGGTGCGCCATTCCAGGCAGTGATTGCGGACGTGGCGCCGGTGAGCGCCGTACCGTACGCGCTGCTGGAACCCTGCTCGCCGTCGACCGTCGTCTTGAGGGCGTCCGTTCCGGTGGCTCCGGCCGCCTTCGCCGCATCAGCCGCCGCGTCGAAGACCTTGACGACCGCGGTGAGCACGCCATCGGCGGCGTTGATGGCCGCGGTGGCGCCGTCGAACGTCCATTGGGGCGCGGCCGGCGGGTCGGACGGATTGAGCGCGAGGATGCTCCTGACGTACGCGTCCAGCTCGGCAAACGCGGACAAGGCAGCAACGGCCGCCGCGCCTGCGGTGCTGGTGGCAGTCACCGCATTGGTCTGGGCGGCCGGCGGGTTGGGCGTCGTCTGCCAGGGGTCCGTGATCGCGTGAATCTGAACGAGCGCACTGCTCAGGTCGTTGCTCACCGTAGTTGCGGTAGCTTGGAGCGTTGCGATGGCGCTGGACGCGGCCATGGCATTGCTGCCGGTGGAAGGCGAAGCCTGCCACGTTTTGATGGCGCCTTTCGCGGCGTTCAGGTTGGAGGTGTACGTGGAGTCCGTCGCGACGGTGAGCCCGTTGGTGGGCACGTCCGGATCTGCCGCCACCGTTGCGTCCACCGCGGTGCCGAGTAATGTGATGGCGGTGCTGAGCGCGGCGTCCGCGGCGGCGATGGCCGTCGTGGCAGCGGCAAAGGTCAGCGGGGCTACCTGCGGGAAGAACGTTGTAGACAGCGTTCGGCTGGTGTCCAGCCGTGCGGCCAGCGTGGAAAGCTGCTGGCGTTGCGTCATGAGCGCCTTCAGCTGGGGGATGTTCTGGATCACGGTCGCCGGGCCGAAGTCGTCCAGCTTCGTGAACGCCAGGCTTTCAATCGTGAGCGGGCCGGTGCCGTCGGGGACCGCGACGTTGCCGTTGCCGCCGCCTCGCTGGATTGTGCGGCTTTGGATGCCCGTGATGCTGAGCGTGGGTGCCAGGCCGCTCATCACGGTCGCGAAGTTGTCGCGGTCGATCTCGGTGAAGCGGCGGTCGGCCATCGCGGGGAGCGTGGTGTCCCCGGCGAAGTCGCCGATGATCCCTACCACGAACGGGATCTCGGCCTGGACGGTGGAGTTCAGCGTTTCCACGTCGTAGGTGATCTGCACCCGGGGCGGCCGGTTGCTGCCCAGCCAGTGCTGCATTTCGTTGATCATTGCATCTGCTCCTGAAAAAAGGTGTGGTGCGTTCTCCCGCCCGGACGGATGGGGGACCGCGGCGGAACTCTCCGCCTACGAACGCCCGTCGCCGGCCATGCCGAGGAGAAGGCGCAGGGACTTCAGGTCGTATCCTTCGTCGATCAGCGTTTCCAGCAGCTCGCCCAGCTCCATCCCGCCCCACGCCACGGCGCGGCGCACCAGCCAGGGCGTGGGGCTGTGCGGCTCCGTGCGGCCCAGGTATCCCGCCGCCGCCTCGAGCAGCGCGTACGCCTCGTCGCGGCCGCGGATGGAGGGCCCCGCCGGGAGCGCCCGGGGCGAAGGGTCGACATCTCCCGGATCGTCCGCCGCGATGTGCTCGAACTCGGCGGGGTGGTCCGCCCCGCGCGGGGCCTCCGCTTCCGCTTCGTCCACTCGGGCCAGCTGCGCCTGCACCCAGGCGCGGATCTCCGCCGCCCTCCGGTGCAGCGGCTGCAGCGACGGGGGCGGCCCCTCCCAGCGGCGTTGCAGCAGCGCCTGCAGCCGCTCCACCCCGTCGATCAGGGCGTCCAGCTCCCGCACCGTGCGGGCGTGGAGCTCGGCGGGGGTGCGCGCGGCGGCCTGGTCCACGTCGTCGGGACTGGCCTCACCGGGGGCGGAGCGCTCGCCCGCGGCACCCTGCACCCGGTGCCGGTGCAGCGCGGCTTCGCGCTGCGCCCAGGTGAACCCCGGTCCGCCGCCGGCCGCGCGGGTGAGCTCCACCCGCGCCAGGGCGCGCGGAAGGTGGGTGGCCATCCAGGCGAAGGGCCGCTCCAGCGCCTCGGGGTCGTACGCGCCCCACAGGGCGTCCCACCCGCCCTCGCACAGCCCCAGCACCACGCCGATCCCGGCGCCGGCGCCCGCGAAGCCGTCGCTCATCGTCCACGCCTGCGCCAGCCACCCGGCCACCTGCAGGTCACACGCGCCACCCTCCAGGGCCTCAAGCGCCAGCGTGGCGGCCAGCCGCGGGTCGGCGCGCTTGAGCGGCTTCTCCCAGATTCCCTGCGGCAGAGAGGGGTCGTCTTCGCGCAGCGCTTCCTGGATGTGCGCCCAGGTGCCGTCGGCGCGCAGGTCGGCGGGCGCGGGCGCGGCGGCAAGCACGCGGCGCACGCGCTCGTCCAGCCCGGCGAGGAGGGGGGCGGTGGCGATCATGCGGGCACCATGGGCTCGCGGGTGGAAGCCGAGGTGGCGGAGGGCGCCAGGGAGAGGCACAGCGCAAGCTGGCGCGGGGTGGCGCCGGCGCAGGCCACGGGGGGAAGCACGTGCAGCCGCTCGCCGGGAACGATCCAGGGGCACTCCGCCACCACGCGCAGGTACAGGCGCCCCTCGCCGCCCGGCAGGCCGCCAGGCGCGGGCACCACCTCGCGGGGGGCGCCCACGCAGTCGCCCGCGGCCAGCCCGCGGATGCGCGAGGCGCTGGCGATGCGGGCACGGGCCACCCACTCGCGCAGCTCGGCCGGGCCGGCGCACGCCGGGCCCTGCACGCGCACCGTCAGCTCGCGCAGCTCCCTCCATGCGGCGCGCGGCGCCAGGTCGAAGCCGCCCCGGCGATGGTGGAAGGGGACGAGGACGTAGCCGTCCTGCACCTCCTGGGTGGCGCGCTCACAGAACCTGAGCACGGGGCCCAGGGAGCCGTCCGGGTCGTCGTGGTCGTAGGCGGGGAAGAGGGGAACGGCGCGCCCGGGCCCGGCCGCGGCCAGGTGCCCCGCCAGGTCGCACAGCGCCAGGTGGATGGCGAAGGGGTGCGCCGCGCCCGAGTTCACCAGCGCCTCCAGACGCGGCAGCGCCGCGCACAGCGCCGCCATCCCGCACTGCGCCGCCGCAGCGCGTCCGTGCTCGCCCGCCGCGCGGGCACGGCGCAGGGCGTGGCCCATCTGCACGGCGCGCGCACGGACGGCGCACGCCAGCCGCGCGCAGCGCCGGCCCAGCGGCACCCCGGGGGGAAGGGAGAGCAGTGGAGGGAGCGCCTCGGCCAGGGCCCAGCCGTGCTCCGTGCGGCGCACGCGGGCCAGCGGCAGCGACACCCACCCGCGCGGCCGCTCCGCCGACAGCTGCAGCGACAGCCGGGGGCGCAGGCGCGGGACCTCCACCGCGCCCTCGCCGGTCAGCTCGTCGGCCACCGGCGCGCCCGTGTAGCACTCGTAGCGGGCCAGGGCGCCGCTGGCGGCGGGGCGGGCGGCGCGCGAGCGCACGGCCAGGTGCACCGTGAGCACGCCGTGCCGCGCGGTGTCGGCGTATGGCTTCAGCACCACCGTCAGCGCGCCGCCGTCGCTCGCGTCGTGGCGGGCCACCAGCCCGTCGGGAAGCACCGCCTCGAGTTCCTGCACGGTGAAGGTGCCGCCGGGGAGGGCCGCGCAGTCCAGCACCAGCCGCCGCACGCCCCAGTGGTAGGGCGAGAGCGCGGCCAGGTGGTAGCCCAGAAGCTGGTCGGCCTGGAGCTGCGCCTGCTGGAAGTGCTGGGGCGCCAGCAGCATCCCCTCGTACCAGGCCACGGCGTCGTCCACGCGTCCGAAGCGCGTGGTCTGCCCCGTGGCGGATGCAGTGCCGCATTCGCCGTGCGGGCCGGGCTCGGCCGCGATTGGGGGGCAGCCGGGCGATCCGCCGTCGCGCGCCCTCACGGGACCAGCTCCACGGCCTGACCCGGCTCCAGCACCTCGATGGTGCCTGCCCAGGCGCACGCCAGCGTGGAGGAAGTGTCGAGCGCGGGGCCGTTGCCCAGCACGACCGTCGCGGCGCCGGGCATCCACGGCGCCGGTGTTACGGGGACGCACGGCATGGGCGTGAGAACGCCCTCCGCCGCCGCGGTGGCCGCCACCACCACGGGGTTCGCCAGCGACGAGCACAGGCCGAACGACGGCACGTTCACCACCGGCAGGTGGTCCATCACGCTGGCCGCGGGGGTGCCCGTCAGCACCCGGTTGTGCGGCGGCACCGCCAGCGCGCCCGGCACCTCGCCCATGCTGCACCGCAGCAGCGCGCCCATGCACACCTGCAAGCTCATCGTCCGTACTCCTGGTGGAGGTCTGTCCCCGCGCCGCGGCGGCGCCGGGCGGCCCAGCGCGCCCGGAAGCGCTTCCATGCGTCGACGATCCTGGACAGCAGCGACCGCCCCGGCCGCGCCGCGCCCCCGCCGTCCTCTGGCGCGCCGCCCGCCCCGGCTTCAGTTTCGTCCTCGGCCGGCGCGGGGGGTGCGGCGGGAGAAGGCGCGGCGGGAGCGGGAGATGGGAATGCGGCGCCGTGCCTGCCGTCCTCGTTGGACGCGGGGTGGGCGGACGGTGGGTTGGTGGCGGCGGACGCGGCGCCGTGGGTGCCCTCCACGATGGACGTGGGATGGGCGGTGGACGGGATGTCCACGGCGGGCGCGTGCGGGTCGGACGCGGGGCCGGGCGCGGTGGTCTTCCAGAGGCAGCTGGTGCGCCAGAGGGGCTGGCCCTGGTCGAACCAGGCGCGCATCAGCACGCGGCCGTCTTCGGCGTACTGGGTGAGGGCGCCGTGCAGGGCGCCCGCGCGGTACTCCGAGCGTGACCGGACTGCCTCGGCGGCGCTCGCGGGGAAGAAGTCGATGGTCTCCCCGTCCAGCGCGCCCGCGCGGTAGGCCGAGCTGCGCGTTCTGCGGCCCGCGGGCGAGAACCATTCGGCCGTTCCCTCCAGCCGGTCGTCCACGTAGGGGAGCGACGAGGCGGTGGTGCCGTCTGGCCACCAGGTGAGCGTTCTGCCCTGGCGCCGGCCGGCCGCATACTCCACGGTCTCCACCCGCACCGCGAGCTGCCAGGTGGTGACCGGGCCGTCGGGCACGCCCGCGCGGTACCCGGCGCTCCACGAGACGCGGCCCTCGGCATCGCGCAGCGTCATGGGTCCGTGCAGCACCCCGCCGCGGAACTCGGCGCGGCCCTTCTCGCGCCCTTCGGCGGTGTAGAAGACGGTGGTGCCGTCCAGCAGGCCTCCCCGCGTCTCCGCGCGCTCCAGCAGGTGCCCGCCGGGGCCGCGCGTCTCCACCACCACGAGCGGCGCGTGAGGGGCGGGCGGCGGCACGGGGGCCGAGCCCGGGGGGCAGACGGGGAGCACGGGTTCGCGCGATCTCATGCGTTCACCTTCACCAGGGTGCCCTTCACCGTCGACACTCCGCCGCTCGACAACTCGGCCGAGATCCCGCCCGCGGCGCTGAGCGTGGTCCCCGCGGTGATGCGCAGCGAGGTCCCCGCGCTCAGCGTGATGGAGCCGGTGGCGCTGATGGCCAGGTTCCCGGTCACGCTCAGCACGTAGTCGCCCTCGGTGGTGTGCCTGAAGGTGGCGCCGTTCGCGTGGGTTTCGGCGCCCTGCACGTTCACCGTCCGCGTGCCCTTGCTCACCTTGAGCGTGTCGCCGCCCTCGTACACCGTCACCGAGCGGCTCCCCTTCTTCACCACCAGGGTGTCGCTGCCCTGCTGCACCGTGGCGGTGCGGTCGTGCACCACGTCCACGGTCAGGTCGCGCCCGGCGTGCAGGTACAGTTCCTCGGCGTCCTTTGCGTCTTCGAAGCGGATCTCGCTGCATGCGGCGCCACCCGGCGAGCTGCTGCTGCGGAAGGTGCTGCGCGTCTGCCCGGCCGGGAGCGCGTACGGCACCGTCTGCGCGGCGTTGTAGACGCACCCGGTAACCAGCGGCCGGTCGGGGTCCCCTTCCAGGAAGCTGACCACCACCTCCTGGCCGATGCGGGGGAGCACCATCGCCCCCCACCCCTTCCCCGCCCACGCCTGCGCCACGCGCACCCAGCACGAGCGGTCCTCGCCGTTGCGCTCCGCGCGGTCCCAGTGAAAGCGCACCTTCACGCGGCCATAGCTGTCCGTCCAGATCTCTTCGCCGGCCTTGCCCACCACCACCGCGGTCTGCGTCCCCGCGATCACGGGGCGCGGGGTGCGCAGCGGGGGGCGGAACGTGACCGACGCGGGGAACGCCTCGAAGTCGTTGGCGTAGCCATCCTGGTTGGCCCGCAGCGTGACGACGCGCAGCACGTAGGGAGCGTTGGCGTCGGCGCGCGGGTGGCCGGCCAGGGTGAAGCGGTGCCCCGCCACGAAGCCGCGGCAGGTAGAGGCGCCCGCCAGCCTCGCCGCGCCCGCCACCCGGGCTTCCCAGCGCCGCCGGGCCACGCCGTCGCCGTCGGCCTTCGCCGCGTAGCCGCCGGGGTAGTCGAACACCGAGTAGCGGTCTGCTTCGCCCGCCGAGCTCGCCAGCAGGTCGGTGGCCGGCGTCAGGAAGCTGTAGTCGTCGAGCTGCACCCGGTCGGGGGCGGCCGCGTGCTCCAGGGTGCAGGCGGTCACCGCGTCGCCGAGCTCCTTGCCGGTCACACCGGGGCGCAGGTGCGCGGTGGAAAGCCCGGGACAGGGCCCGAACCCCTGCGCGTCGTCCACCAGCACCAGGGTGTGCCCCCCTTCCGCGTGCTCGAAGCAGTAGGCGATCCCCGCCTCCTCCATCAGCCGCGAGGCGAAGGCGAAGTCGGTTTCGCGGTACTGCACGCAGAACTCGAGGGCGTCGTACGTCGCCGTGAGCGCGCTCCGCACCGCCTGGCCCGCGAACAGCACGTCCAGGATCTGGGGAACCGTCTTTCCCTGGAAGATCCGGCAGTCGGCGCGCAGGGTGAGCAGCCACAGCCACGGGCGCAACTCGGCGCGGTAGCGGGCGGTGCGCACGGGGGCGGGCGCCTGGGCGAACCGCGTCACCACGCCGTGGATCCAGCGGGGGGTGGCACCTGTTCTGCTGACCGCGACCGCCAGCTCCTTTCCCACGGCGCCGGCGAGGTCGATGGCCCACTCGTCGCTCTCCAGCTCCACCTCGAAGAGGAACGGCTCCGACACGGCCTCGCGCCCCTGCACCGAGCCAACCCGTAGCGAGCCCGCCGCAAACGGGGAGGTGACGGTGAGCGGGAGGTGGTTCTGGGAGATCGGCATGGGGTGGCGGTGTGGTTGGGCGGTTCGCGGCGGACCCGTGTCGTTCGCGGAGAGCGGGCGCCGCGGCAAGGGGCCTTTCAGCGCCCGCTCGCGGTGACGTATATCTATGCGGCTGGGGCGGGGCCCCTGTATCCGCAACGGCCACCCGTCGGGCCGGTGCGGCCACGCCGCCGTCGTCCACGCCGCAGGCGCGCTGGAATGGGGCACGGCCAGCCGCAGCCCGCCGCGGTCGCGCAGCTCGCGCGGGGCAGGCCGGTGGGCCGCATCAGGCGCTTCCGGAGCGCCGAGCCGCTGGAGAGTTCCGGGGTGCAGGCGACGGCCGTCGTCCATCAGGCGGACGGCGTAAAGGACGCAGCTCCGCGCCGCGCAGTCCTACGGCGGGGAGCAACCGCCGCAATTTGTGCGGGCTGCAACGGGTCGCGCTGCGCCGTGGCACCGGGCGACTACGACGACGCCCGCGAGCTGTGAGCCCGGGGGCACGCACAGTTCACGGGCGTATGGCCCTTTTGGCGTGTCGGCTGAGCCCTGCCGCGCCCGCAGGGCCGAAGCGGTGCAGCCGCTCCGTGACGGCCTTCTTCAGGTCGTTCCTGCCGTTGGCAACATCTTACTGCGAGGCTCCGTCGGGTCTCCCTGTGAGCCTGCGGTCGCCGCTCAGAGCGCCGGCGGCAGCGCTGGCATCGGAATGGGTGTGGGCGTGGTGCGGCCCGTGGGGCGCAGGGCGGAGCCGCGCCGGGCGGGCGGGATGGTGCGCAGGTCCTGGATCAGGCGCAGCACCGTCGTTCCGCCGAATGCGTTGATCTGGCGGCCGCGCGTTCGTGTGGGCGCGCCGGGGATCGCGGTGTTCAGGTAGTCGAAGTTGTCCCAGTGCCACGAGCCGGGCGGCTGGCCGTCGGGGTGCAGGAGGCGGCGGTTGAAGAGGACGCTCCGCTGGAAGGGAGGAAGCACCGGGACGTCGCCGGGCTGCGCGCCGTTGAGCGGCGCCCAGTACGCCCCGCACGCGGCGGCCCCGGCGGAGGTCAGGTCGTAGCCCTCCACGGCGCCGTTCACCCGCAGCGCGGCGCGGCTCCAGTCGCCGTACGCGGCGGGGATCCCTTCGAACGAACCGCCGAAGTACGCACCGCCGATGCTTCGGCAGAAGCCGGAGCGGAGCACGGCGTAGATGGTCGCGTTGCTCTGCGCCTGCACGGGCATCACAGACGGCAGGGTCTCGCCTTCGCCCGCCACGCGGTCCCACGCCATCGCGAACCCCAGCTGCTGCTCCGTTTCCGCGGGCATCACCGTGATGCGCGGGGCGGAGATCATCGCGGGCTTGGGGTTGTTGACGTTGAAGCTCCCCCAGATCACCACCGGCACCTCGGAGACCAGCGTCAGCGGCCCGGCCAGCGTGCCCGCGTTGCGGAGGAGGACGACCTCCTGCGCGCCCGGGCTGGCCGCCGCCTGGCGCCGGATGGCGATCATCCCGCCCTGGATGGCCGGGAGGAGACTCAGGTCCAGGTGGAAGCCGTAGGCGTTGGTGGGGCAGCGAAAGGTGGCGTACGGACGCCCCACGATCTCCGACGCATCGCACGCGGCCTCGCGTCGGAAGTCGGGGAAGAGGCCCCGCCACAGGTGCCCGGCGTTCGCGGGATCGGGATCGCGCGCCGCCTTTCCCGCGGGCGGTGCAGCGGCGAAGGGCCAGGGGAGGTAGCGGATGGCCGGCGCGCGCGCCACCGTGCCGCAGGTGTACGTCCCGTCATCGTAGTACGCCGTGCCGCAGCTGTACGAGTACTCCGTGCCGATGCCGGTGGTCACGCGGCGCAGGGTGATGGCGGGGCCGAAGCTCGCGCGGCCGAAGCAGGCGGCGTCGAAGTCCGGGCACTCCCCCGTGCCCGCGACGGAGGAGCTCTGCATCCGCCCCGGCCCCAGCCCGCCGCCGACCGACGGGCGGATGCGCACGCGCCCCTGCCACGGCGCCAGCATGGCGGCCGGATTCGCTTCCGATGCGGCGCGCGTGAGGCTGGAGAGCGCGGGCGCGCCGCCGACGTAGCTGGTGCCGGACACCACGTGTTCTGCCCGCCCCACCGTAATGCCGTCGCGCGCCTCGATCCCGCCCAGGTACGTCATCAGGTGGGTGCCCCGGCCGAACTCCGCCACCCCGTCCACGCGCAACGGTCCGCCCACCAGCCCTTCCGATCCCCAGCCGGCCACCTCGGCGTGGCCCTGCGCGTAGAGCGCGTGCTGGTGTGGCGCGATCACAGAGACGGCCAGGCGGCGCGTGACCATCCGCCGCCCCTCGCGCGGGCTGTGCGCGGTGGCGTACACCTCCACCTCGATGGTGCGCGCGGCCACGCTTCCGCCCACCTCCGGCAGCCCGTCGTACGAGACGCGGGGCTGGTGCGTCCACGCGTCCAGGATCTTCTCGTCATGCGGGATGACCTCCCACTCGCGTACGTCCACGATGCGCACGCCGGTCAACGCCGTGTCGGTCTGGACGGTGGCGCCGGTCGTCTTCAGGTCGGACGCCAGGCTGCTGGCGCTGATGTTGATGGCGAGCATGTCCGGCCAGGAGAGGTTCCCCAGCCGCTGCGCCGCCACGGCGCGCACGCGGTCGGTGAGCACCTCCACGGCGCTGGCCGCCGCCAGCTCAGTGCGCGACACGGAGTTGCGCTCGTACATCCGCCGCTCCGCCATGCGCGCCAGGAGTTGGCTGGCGCTGATCACAATCCCCAGCGTCACGATGAACCCGAGCACCCACAACAGGGCGCTCCCCCGCTCGCCGCGAAACGCCGCGCGCGTCACCAGCCCCCCTCGCTTCCGTTGCGCGTGCCGCCGTTGGTGGCGACGACGGTCACGTACGGCACGTTGTGCACGGTGCCGTCCGCCTGCTCGGTGGGGACGGTGAAGCGGATGCGGACCGCGCCCACGTCGTGGTAGCCGCGGCGGAAGGAGAACCCGGGCTCGGCCGTAGCGGTGGGGAAGACGGTGTAGGCGTAGTTGGGATTGCCGGTGGAGTGCCCCAGCGCCGCGGCACCGACCCCCACGCCGCGCCGCCAAGCCGTCTCGCCGGTGTGCAGCGTCTCGACCTCCAGCGTGGCGACGGGCCCGCCGATGGGGACCGCCGCGCTCCAGGCGCCCCCGTCGTCCAGCCCCGTCTGCCGCACCAGCACCGGGGCGCCGCGCGTGCCGTCGCGCCGCACGAAGAAGCGCGACGCCGTCACCCGCTGCGTGCGCACGCGCGGGGTGAGCGACGCGCCGGACTGCGTGGGCGACCCGACATCCGGGAAGCCGAGCGCGGCCGTCAGCTCCGCGACCGGCACCTCGGTGTACGCGGACACCCGGCCGCGCGCGCGGCAGTCCCACGTCCGCTTCGGCCGCGGCGCGTTCACCCGCTCGCGGCGCTCCGTGCAGACTCCGCCGTCCTCGTAGTACGTCTGCCTGCAGGCGGTTACGGGCGTGGGATCCACGGGTGGCGAGGACCGTGTGTACGTGCCGCCGCTGACCACCGTCACCTGCTCCGCCGTCTCGTCGGTGTAGGTGGGGCACACGACCTCCTCCTCGCAGTCGGCGCCGCAGGCGGCGTGGTTGGCGTGGGGCTCTCCCGTCACACGGTACACGCGGGCGCCCATGGCCGGCGCGCTCACCAGCAGCACTTCGCCCTCCCCGATCACCCCGCTGTGGTCGCCCACCAGCAGGAGGCACGCGCCGCCGCCGGGGCACGGGCGCGTGGAGTTGGTGATGGGCGCGTACTCCGCGCGCAGCACCAGCAGCGTGTCGCTGGATGCCGCGCCGCTGCCCGCCACCAGCACCTGCACCGGCCCGGCGTTGGGAGCGGCGAGCGTCCCCAGCGTGGCTTGGCGCAGGGCGTTGCGCAGCACGCCGTCTATGGAGGCCACGGCGCTCGCGCGGTCGCCGTCGTTCATCGCCTGCACCTGCCCGCGCGTGACGGACTCGGCGACCGACCACACGCCGGTCGCGATGACGGCCGTGACGACCAGCACGCCCAGGATCTCGATCAGCGTGAACCCCGCGCTTCGGTGCGACATCTTCAATTCCTGCTGGAGAGGAGAACGGCAACCGGCTCACACAGAGACATGGAGACACAGAGGAAAGGCGAAGAGGTTCTCTCTGTGCCTCTGTGTCTCTGTGTGAGACCGCTGTTTGGATCACCGCGGCGTCGCATCAGCTTCCGGGGGACCACGCGGTGCCGTGGCGGTCGCGGGGCCAGAGGGTGATGGTCTGCTCGAGGGCGCTCGTGCCGTCGTCCGTGTAGCGCGACGGAAAGACGACGCGCACGGTGAACTCCGCCACCGGACCGGAGCCGGCGCCGCACCCGACCTGCGTGTTGGGCGCGGTGGCGTTGTCGCGCACCTCGGCGCCGCCCAGGCAGCGTATTCGCCGCGAGACCGTCACCGCCTGCGACCCGGGCCCCGCCGCCGCGACCTGGTTTCCCGCGCGGTCGGTGAAGAAGCTGGCCGGGAACGTCCCGGACAGCGGATCGGCCGCGCGCAGCCGCTGCACCTCGTTGCGCAGGGTTCGGTGCGCCACCAGCCGCGCCGCCCGGTCCGCGTCCGCTCGCGTGTTGTCGGCTGAATACTGCACTAGCGTCAGCAGCGAGATCCCCAGCAGCGCCAGCGCCAGGATCACCTCGAAAAAGGTGAAGCCCTCCCGCCCCAACCGATCCTTGCGGATGCTCATCGCGGTGCCTCCGTGCTCCACGTGGCGCCGTTCGGGATGTAGCGGTACAGGTGCGCGATGCCGTCTGGCGTGAGCACCACGGCGGCGACGGCGGATGCGTCGCGGGCGTGCGTCAGGTAATACGTGACCGAGCCGCCCACCCCCACGTTGCATCCGCGCCCCGCCGAGCAGCGCACCAGACGCGGGACGGGGCCGCCGTTGGTCGCGCTCCCCAGCGGCCCGGCGATGGCGGCGCCGGCGCCCCACTGCACGCCCGCGGTCAGGCGCGTCCACTCGCGGTCCAGCACGTCCGCCTCCTGCATCCCCACCGTGTCCGCCGTCGCCAGGAAAGAGCCGCCCACCCCGCTCCCCGCGGTCGCGTCCGCCACCAGCAGCGCGTCGCCGCCGCGCGCCTCGGCCACGGAGACGGCCTGCGCGGCGTCCGCGCGGATCTGCACCGCTTGGTGGTAGACCAGGCGGTGCGGGTTCTCGCGGTTCGCGGCCAGCGCCACCGAGGTCAGGGCGACGATGATCATCGCCACCACCATCACTTCGATCAGTGTGAAGCCGGCGCGGGGGTCCCGCGATGCGAGTGCTTTCATGGGCCGGGGAAGCGGGTCGTGAACCAGATCGGCGGATGCTCGGTATCTGGTCTCAGGCATAGGAAGATACCCCGGACCGCGAAGAGCGGTTTCCGAACGGGCAAACCCATTCCCGCATAGCCGCCGTGTTCACCGACAGGATCCGCTCCCTCCTCCCCGCCCGCCGGGGCCACGTCCGCGCCTCCGTCTTCGTGGGCGTTGACCTGGGCGAGCGCCGCACCAAGCTGGTGGGCGTCGCCCGCGGCGATGAAGGCGTGTGCGTGACGCACGCCGCCGACGAGCCCACCCCCGCCGGCCTCTTTCGCGACCGCCGCATCGCCGATCCGGCCGCGGCGGGCGCCTTCCTGGCCGGGCTGGTGCGCGCCCGCGGGCTCACCGGCGCACACGCCGCTCTAGCCGTCCCCGCGGGTGATGCGCGCGTGCAGCGCCAGCAGCTCCCGCGCATGGACGACTCGGCGCTGCGGAACGCGGTCGAGGCCGATCCGGCTTTGCGACTGGGTGGGATGGAGACGGTGGCGGCCCGCTACGCCTTCGCCGAGTTGGAGCCCGACGCGCGCCGCGGCGACCCCGCGCTCATGTCGCTCCTCACCGTCTCCGCGCGCGAGGAGACGATCCGCGCGCTGCAGACGGCGGCGGAGTTGGCGGGGCTCGCCCCCGGGCCGGTGACCGTGGCTCCCGTGGCGCTGGCCAACGCGTGGACGGCCGCGTTCCCGGAGCGGGTAATGGCGGGGTCGCGCTCCGTCCTCCTGCACGGCGGCTTCGGCGGGATGCTGATCGCGGTGCTGGACGGCGGCGTTCCAGTGACGGCGTATGAGGCCAACCTTGGCGTCGACTACCTGGCCGAGCGCTCCGGGCGCGCCGGCGAGGCGCTCCTATTCGAGCCGGGCGGGACGGACGAGCTGGTGCTTGAGGAGTGGGTGCGGCGCGTGGTGGGCGACGCACGACGCGCCGCCGGAGCCATGTCCGCCGGCTACGGCGTGCTGGGCGACGCGGATGGGAGCGGCGCAGTGTGGATCTCGGGCGGAGTCGCCCGGCTTCCCGGGATCGCGGAGCGCTTCCGCGCCGCGCTAGGGGTGCCGGTGCACCTCTTCGATCCGCTCGCCCCCTTCCCCGCGACTGGCGACGCCCCCCTCCCCTTCGCGCCCGCACTGGCGGTAGCCGCGGGGCTGGCGCTGGAAAACCTCACGCTCGCGCCGGTGCACCCGTGATTCACCTCGACCTGCGAATCCACAACGCGGGGCGCGCCGAGGGCCCTGTCACCCCCCGCGAATCGCTCCACGCCGCCGCGCGCGACCCGCTGCTGATCGGCGCCATCCTGGCCGCGCTCACAGCGACCGGCGGAGTCAGGATGGGAAATGCCCGCCTGGATGCCCAAGAGGCGCGCGTGGAGGAGGAATCTGCGGCGGCGGCGCGCGATGCGGTGCGGCTGCGCGGCTCGCTGAAGCGGGTTGCGGCGCTGACCCGCGAGCAGGCGCGGCTGGCCTCCACCGTGAGCGCCATCCGCGCGCTGGACCCGGACCGCTTCGCATGGGTGCGGCTGATGGACCGCGTGGGGAGCGCCGCGCCGGAGAACGTGTGGGTGGACCGCATGGAGATGACGTCGCAGGACCACGCCACCGGCGGCCTGGGCTTCCGCGTCACCGGCTTCGCGCCGTCGGTGGAGCTGGCCGCCGCCTTCCAGCGCCGTCTGGCAGCATCGGCGGGGGTGCGCGACGCGGTGCTCTCCGGCACCACCAGCACGCAGATCGCCTCCTTTCCGGTGGTGCGCTACGAGATCACCGGCACCGCCGGGGACGGCACGCCCGACCCGGGGTATCTCGTAGAGCAGACCGCCGTTTCCCCGGAGCCCGCGCCGTGACCCTATCACCCTACCTGCGCTCGCGAATCGCGCTGGGACTCTTCCTCGCCGCCACAGTCCTTTCGGGGATGTGGTTCTGGAAGACGTACCGCCCGCGCGCCGCCGAGCTGGCCGAGCGCGAAGCGGCCCTCGCCGAGATGCGCACCGCAAACCGCGACGCCCGCGCCCGCGAGATGGCGATGGGCGCGGACAGCGTGGAAGCGCTCCGCCGCCATTCGCGCGGCGAGGCCGACCAGCTCGCCATGCGCGTTCCGCCGCAGGGTGGGAACGCGGGGAGCACGCAGCCTTTCGTGGAAGCGCTTTCCGAGGCGGCCCGCCGGCTGGGCGTGCGCGTGCACGACTACCAGCCGCTGCAGCCCGCCACCGAAGGACAGTTCCAGGTAGACGGTCTCAAGGTGCTGGTGGCCGGCCGCTATCACGACATCGGCGCGCTGATGACCGAGCTTCTCTCGCAACCGCGCCTCACACAGATCCGCGGCGCGCGGCTGGCCGTCGTGCCGGACTCACTGATGAACGCCTCCGTCGAAGCGCCGCGCCCCGGCGCCGGCCCCGCGTTCGCCACTGCTGCGCCCACCGATTCAGTGCTGACCATCCCATCAGGCGAAGCGCCGTTCAACGTGGTCGCCGCCTTCTCGCTGCACTGGTTCTCCGTGGCCGGCGCGCCGGCACTCGCGTCCGACTCCACCGCACCCGCGCCCGCCCTGGTGCAGCAGGTTGGCGAAGAGGTGACCGTCCCCCTCTCCGGAACCACCCGCTGATGCGCATCGTCGTCGTGCTGGCCGTGCTGGCGGTGCTCCCCGTGGCCCGCGCGCAGGCGCAGGCGGGCCCCGGCCCCGCTGAGTGGAGCTACCCGCGCTCGCCCACCCGGCGCGACCCCGTGATCCCCCCTGAGGCGCTGTACACCGGCGACGGATTCCCCGAGCTGCGGGTGCACAGCATCGTGCACGACGCGCAAGACCCGCGCGACTCGCGCGCGCTGGTGGTGCTCACCGGCAAGAACGGCGGGCGCTCCGTGGTGCGCGTCGGCGACCGCGTGGGACAGTACCAGGTGGTGGCGGTGCAGCGCGGCTGCATCACCGCCCGCCAGAACGTCCTCGGCAGCACCCGCAACGTCGTGCTCTGCCTTCCCCGCCCGGGCGAAGCGGCCCGGCCGTGAACCTCCTGCGCAACACGCCCATGCCCTCCCCACTCGCCCCCGCGCCGCACCTCCGCGCCGCCTTCGCCGCACTGGCCCTGGCAGCCGTGGCGGGCGCCTGCGCGTCTGCGGCTCCCCGCCAGGGGACGTTCGTGACGCTCGACCAGATGCGCGCCCGCGCCGCCGCGGACTCGTCCGTCGTGGCCCCCGTGTCACCTTCGCCGCGCGCTACCGAACGCCGCGCCGCCGAAGAGGTGGAGCTGGAGATGCCCCCCGCCGCCCCCGCGCCGCGCAACCCGTCACGCCGCGACCGTCAGGCGCAGCAAGAGGCGCCGCGGCAGGAGCGTCCGCAACGCGGCCGATGGATCACCCCGCCACCGGGACGCGAGCCGCCGGTGGTGGACCTCTCCGTCTACGAGCGCCCGCTCGCCGACGTCATCTCGCTGATTTCGGCGCGCGCCGGGGTGGCCATCGTCCCCTCCGACGAGAAGGCCGTGCGCGAAAAGGTCGTCACCGCCGAGATCCCGGGCTACCCCTGGCACATCGCGCTGGAGGCGCTCCTCTCCGCCCACGGGCTCCGCGCGGTGCAGGAGCCGTCCGGGATCATCACGGTGGTGACCGAGGGGCGCGCGGAGGTGGAGCGCACTCCCATGCCGGTGCGCCTCAAGTTCCTGTACGCGCGCGACTTCCTCCCCTCGCTGGAGCGGGTCGTAGCGGCGGGGGACAGCAGCGAGAACAGCGTGGAGGTCTTCGGCGACCCCGAGAACAGCCGCGACCTGATCGTCTACGCCTCGCCCGACCGGCTGGACAAGGTGCGCGCGCTGGTGGACTCGATGGACCGGCGCCCGGCCACCATCACCGTGGAGGCGCGGCTGGTGAGCGTGAACCGCTCGCGGCTGCACAAGCTGGGGTTCAGCTACTCCTTCGTTCCCTTCAGCAACGACAGCACCGGCCGCCTCACCACCGGCGTGGACGTGCGGCAGAGCAGCCAGTCGCCGCGCGGCGGGTTCAGCAGCGAGGGCGGCCCCGCATTCCGCGTCCTGCGCCGCTTGGCTGGACTTGGAACGCTGCGCCTGGACGCTTTCGTGGACGCGCTGGACGACAACGGCATCGCCGAGACGGAGACGACGCCCATCATCACCGCCACTTCGGGGCGCACCTCAGAGATCCTGGTAGGCGACCAGATCATCCTCCCCAACCCGGGCTACAGCGTCTTCGCTGGCGTCGGCGGCGGGGCGGTCCCCTTCCAGGCCCCCGCGCAGGGCGGCCAGAGCGGCTACCCCGGCGGCGGGCAGGCGGGCGGCTCCCTCGGCGGCTCGGCCGGCATCCCGGCGGGAACGCAGCTCGGAGGCGGTGGGGGCGGCGGGTTCAGCCAGTTCGAGACGGGCACGCGCCTCAAGGTTACCCCGCACTACCTGGGCGACGACATGGTGCGCGTCAACATCGAGCTGGTCCGCGACGGCGGGCAGCTCGACCCCGCCGGCCGCTCCATCACCGGCGGAAAGCAGACCGCCTTCACCGAGGTCACGGTGCGCAACGACGAGCCCATCGTCATCGGTGGCCTCACGGTGAACGGCCGCTCGCAGACCGCCAGCGGCTTCCCCCTCCTGTCGCAGCTTCCCGTGGTCGGCCGCGCCTTCCGCAACGAGGCGACCAGCGAGAACCACAACGACCTGGTCATCATCATCACCCCCCACGTGCATCCGGACGGGGCGGTGACCGTCACCCAGACACCCCGCGCCCCGCGCTGACTGAAGGCGGGCGCCCGAGCCGGTCGGACACAGAACTGCTAAGCAGCGAGATCCAACTGGACCAGAAGGTAGGTGATGCACCGGTCCAGCCACCGTGCAAGGCTCGTTTCGGTAAAATGGACTGAGTGTCCGCCCTCGTCCTTGTGCCACTCGGCGGACATGGCCAAGTGCACGTTTTCGCCCCCGATGCTCGTCATAACCAGCTCCAAATCACCAACAGCAACGGGGTGGGGCTTGGGGACAGCAGCGGGACGGTCGGTAAAAAGGGGTTCCCCGGGCCGATAGTCATCCAAACTCCGAACCACCGCAAGCTGTGGCTCTTGCGGCGGTGGTAGCACCAGGTCTTGCACTGCTTGACGCTGGTACACATGCCAATGCGGCTGCGCGTGGCGCCGCCGCGCGTCGCTTGAGGGGCAGTCCCACTCAGCCCGCAGGATCGGCACGCGCGGACCGTCACGGGCGCCATGGAACACAACAAGACTGGCGGCAGTGAGGCGCAGGTGTGTCTTTATAAGGACAAAGTCCATGTGCAGGCCAACCCAGAACGGGTCCGTTAGGTCGCGGAGCGGGAACACAGTGTAACTGCGCGAGCCCGCCTTGGCCTCGAACGACGATCCCTTTAGCTCAAATCGGATGTTGTTGTTGGCATAGTTGTTGGCTACGAGCCGTAAGCTAGGAGCATTCAGCCGTGACCGCAGTGTCATCTCACAGCGCCGTGCGACCGAGTTTGAGAAATCCTTTTTTTCATCGAATCTCACGTCGAGTGTCTGCGGAGGATCTGGCTCCTTCATCCGCTTCGGAATCTTCCCTTTCGGCTTCTGTCGCATGATCTACAGATCTGGAGGGAAACCATAGACAGCAGCCACGGTCTCCTGGTATGTGCGACCAAACCGCCTCCGCGCCTCACCAACCCCCTGAACGGAGATTGTCTCACCGATAGCAGCGAGCAACGGGAACGCCGAGCCGCCGAGCGCCTCTGACCGAAGCTCGGGAAGTGGCAGCAGCTTCGTGAAGCGTGCGGAAAGGTTCCACTGCCCGCCCGCCATACTGTTCGATGTCGCGGCAAGTAGGCGAGAGAACAATTCGCTGTTCAGGAGCGCTAGGTACGCGTGACCGTACGCTGGCTCCAAGCGCACCGACCCACGAGCCTGCAGGTTCAGAAGACGCTTCCTGGGATTCCAGCCGTATCCCTGCACAACCACAAACTCCTCATCGGCGTTGTCCCAGGCGAAAGAACCGGTATCCCCGAAGTAGGTGGACACCAGCTTCGGCGTAGGCTCGAGCTGCCACGCACGCGCGCGGGTCAACTCCCACCATCGCTTTGCGATGACGCCGGAGCGCTGTTGCAGCGCGGGACGATTCGGGTGGAGCACGGCCTCAAAGTAGCGCGGAACCGCCCGGCGCAGGGCAGGCTCGTCCTTGAGCGTTCGCTCCCCATGCGGATAGAAGACGTACCACTTAGCTGTTAGCACACCGTCGACGATTGAGTCGTTGAGGATTGCGGGCCGGAAGTAGTGCCTCTCCTCCCCCCAGCCGGCGAGTTCGGTGTCACGAACGATAAAGACCTCGTTGAGACCAGTGAGGGTACCCTGCTTCACGTCGAACAACTCGGAGACACGCGGGAGCGATTCCGTCGCCCGCATGAGCAGGCGCGCGCTTCGAGGGCGCGGCGCCCAACTGGCCTCTGAAGTACCTAGTTCGGGAGCGAGATAGATGCTGTACCCCTCGGTCTCAGTGTTCGCCTCTAGATCCGGCTCGGACCGGGTAAAGCGAAGACGGCGCAGGTGCCGCAGCGCTGCGGGCCCTGAAGACTCCCGGAAGTCAGCCCAGACAGCCAGGGGAGGCTCTGCCGCGCCGCCCGCTTTGCCTATGTAGACTCCCGAGTCGACGAGGGCGCCGGCGAATAGCTGCTGATTCCCTAGGCGCGCGGTGAGCCGCGGCGACATGCGCTCCGCGATGGCCGCCCGCACAGGTCGTGTCAGAGTCCCGTCCAGGAAAGATGCAGGTAATACGGTCCCAAGCACGCCACCGTCGCCCAAGCACCGGGCGGCGAGCCAAAGGAATGCGGTCGCCATATCCTGTTTCGCCGGAAATCCTTCCCTCATCACTTTGGACACCGCGTCGCGTTGCGCCTCGTCCATCTCCCGCCAGGATACGAAGGGTGGGTTCATCAGCACTAGGTCAACGCCGCGCGGCCAGTCCTCGGCTCCAAGCAGTGAGTCGCGCAATACGACATCCACCTCGCAAGTACTCCCGAGGTCCCGCGTCTCCCAGGCGAGCGCAAAACGCGCCATGTCCACCGCTGGCTGTGAGTGGTCCCAGCCAATAACGCGGATTCGCTTGACCTCGCGGTGCAGTCCAATCTGGCGGACAGCTTCCCGTAGGAACTCCCCCGAGCCGCAGGCAGGATCGAAGACGGTGACCTCGCGCCTTGCGTCGGACCAGTCGAGCGCGGCGAGAGCTTCCTGAACGATAGTGCGCACCAGCGACAGCGGGGTAAAGTGCACTCCGGTAGTCACGCCGCCCTGCCGCACTGGTGAGACATCGGGAAGCAGCCCGAGGTCGAGTTCGAGAACTCCCTCTGTCGCTACGTAGTGCGCATCCTGGAATAACCGGCCGGATGCATGCCGCAGGATTAGGTGGAGATCCGGCACTAGGCCGTCGTGAGGCCGCGGGCGAGTCAGTTCCTCTTGGAACCGTGCCCAGGCGTTGGGGCCGATCCGCTGCGCGGCTTCGACGGCGGATTCGTCCAGCCCCCACCGGCCAAGCGCCACTACGTCGCGGTCCCGCTCGGTGACCGAGGCCATCAGATACAAGAAGGCACGTAGCGCGTCCTGACCTTCAGGTATCACCGACCGCATTCGGCGGAAGAGCTTAATGGAGTGGGCGACTACCGATGCTTCGGGACGACGCGGCGCCGCGCGTTCGAGAAGGTGGTGGAACTCCGGCAGGCGCCCGGCGATCTCCGCCTCGTTGAAACGGACCAGCGCATGGGGGCCAACATCCCACTGCCGCACCTCCACGAACCCGCGGTAGACACGCACGTGGTGGCGTACGTCCGCAGACCAGGCGGTACTGCGGGGATCCGCCTCTCCTTCTTCCGAGAGGTCGAGGCAGAAGTTGCCGGCCGCGCCGTTGAGAAGCACGTACCGCGGTGCCGTCGATGCCCCATACAGCGAGACTGGCAACAGGCCGAGTCCTAGCTTCCATGTGTCTAGTTCGCTGAGGAGGAGGCGCTGCCTCATCATAGATCCTTCCCGCCGAGCGGGGGCATCTGAGCCGGCGACGCGGTCGGCTAAACCAGACCAGTATGCGTGCAAATTGACAAGTGCATGTGCACGCGCGCCTGTTTAGCTCGCGATCATCTTTAAGGGAGCCTCGCGCTGCAGAGCGTCGAGGTGGCGGAGCAATTCGTAGCCTGCGTTCGGAACAGTCACGCCAGCCTCAGCGACGCTGCCCAAAACCGCGGCGGTTGCGGCTCGCGTGGCACGCACTCGCGCAGCCGCCGGTAAATCCCGGAGGATTAAAGCGAGTTCGCTGAGGAAGTCTGTAACATCCCTCAGAGCGGACGTCTGCGTCGGTACAGCAGCCGGCCAGAACTCTAGCTGCCGGGTAAGCGTGGTGCGGAAGAACTCACTGGGATCCTCTCCAAGAGCAAGAAGCACGGCCCGCAAGGTCGCCTCGTGAGGCCTCTCGGTCTGACGTTTTCCCGGATAGAGCCCGAAGTAACGGGCAAGCGTGGAAGCCTGCACGCCTGCCTCCCTGGCTAGACGGCCGATCACCGTTCGTGACGCGCTCCCACGACGTGCTTCGATCAAAGCAATCAACCTGCTTCGGATCTCCGCGGGAGTGAGCGGGACGTTCGCCATCAGACCCTGGTCGTTGCGGGTTGATAATCCACCGGTCCAGTATCGCAGAAGCGTAACACATGTGCAAGCGAGTTGTGCAAACCGTGCAAATGCAAGCCGCATGCGCGTGGGGGCGAGGATGACCACCGCGGTCGGCGGAGGCTAGATCACGTTTCCTTGCACCTGCCAAATACGAGCAACCTAAGCTAGCATCCGAACTCGTCTGGAAACCGGTTTTGCGCAGCGGGGTATTTATCAATGGGCTTCTAGGGGGATGACGTTTGGCTGAGCCACCACATGGACACGTAGGTTGCTACCGTTGATGATTCAAGCCAAACACCCGATAGCCTACCACCGAGAGTCCCTCGCGCCCGCGCTGACCTAGAGCGGGTCGCCGAGCCGGGCGCCCGCCGCACCCTGGCCGAACCCGAGCCATGCATAACTACATTCCGCCCGCGCGCCGCGCGCTGGCCGCAGGGGCGCTCGCCCTGGCGCTGGCCGCGTGCGTGGACCAGCCGGGGCTCTTCGCCCCCACGACCGAAACCCCGATCTCCCCCGACTCACCGATCCTGCGCCTGGGCACCGACACGCTGGCGCTGCGCGAGGGCGACCGCCTCTCCTTTCCCGTGAACGCGCGCGGTAGGAAGAGCGTGCAGTCGGAGATCTTTCTGGTGGACAGCGCCCGCAACGTCCTCTGGCGCTCCGGCACGGGGCCGCCGGTGCGCGACAGCGCCTCCATTTCGTTCACCGGTCTGCCGGCCGACCTGGCGCGCGGGCGGCGCGTCTTCCTGACCGGCGCGCTGGTGGACGAACAGGGGAAGCGCGTGTACGCCACCCGCGACACCCTCCCCGTCGCGTCGCTGGCGCTGGCGGCGCTGCAGCCGGCCATCGTGTACGAGGGGCACCTGCTCGCGGTGGAGGGACGGGTGGTGGCGCTCGCCGCCGCGCGCGACCTGGGGCGGGTCTACTTCGCGGACCAGGTGAAGGGGACGATCGGGGTGGTGGACCTCGCGGCGCTGGCGCTGCGCCCCGCCTTCGCGGTCGGCGCGCACCCGGAGGCGCTGGCGTACATGCGCGGGCGGTTGGGCGTGCTCTCGGATGCGGGGGTGGAGGTCGCCGCCTTCGACGTGGCGGCGGGGAACCGGCTGCTCTCGAAGACGATCATCCCCCCGCTGCTCGCCAGGATGCGCGTCCCCGCCGGCCAGCTGGACGAGAGCGGGAAACCGACGTTTCAGAGCTTCCGCTACCAGGTACGCCCCTACGCCCGCAACCTGGCGCTGGTGTGCGCGGGCGCGGGCCCCGACTGCCCGGAGGTGGCTGCTTTCGGCTCCAGCGAAATGGTGGATCCCGGCGGAGGGAGCCAGGGAGTGGGGCTGCGCGAGGTCGCCTTCGCCGGGCGCACGGCGTACCCGTTCCTCGCCGCGCCGCAGTTCAACGTGGAGACGGTCGCCAACGACTCGGTCCCGGCGGAGCTGACCACGGTGGAAGCCTCCGTCCCCACCGGCCGCGACAGCATCGTCTATCAGGCGGGGAACGTCGGCCGCTGCAGCGTGCTGAACGCGGGTGGCACCGCCATTGCCGCCTCGCCCCTCCCCGGCGGCCCCGTGTTCGTGGCGCCGGATCGAGAGGTCTCGGATTGCAAGCTGGACGTGCCGCTGATCCGCCTGGACCGGCCGGACGGGCCCACCGCCACGCCCGCTCCCAGCCCTCGGTGGTTTCGCTGCTCGCCTTCCGCAACCTGTTGGGCGATAACCGCATCACGGAGACCCGCGCGCTGGATGTGTCCGAGGACGGCGCGCGCGTGCTGGTGCTGGACCGCGACCGCATCCACGTGCTGGACGACGCGCTGCGCCTCCGCGAGACGCTGGCGGTGCCCGGGGTGCAGGCCGCCACGTGGCTCCGCGAGGAGGGCGCCGTCAGCCGCTTCGCCGTGGTCACGGAGGACGCCGTGGAGATCTACGGCGCGCGCGACATGGTGCGGCAGGGGAGGATCGTGCTGGGCAGGCTCTCCGGGCTGGCGGCGTTCGCGCGGGTGAACGGCGAAACGGTGGTGGTCGTGGTGCCGCGGGACACAAAAGGCATCCTCGTGGCGCGAATCCCCCTTCGCTGACGGGAGCCGGCTGATGAGCAGCCTTGAGGATCTGATGGAGGCGCACGGGCGGGCCGTGCTCGAGTTCGAGGAGCGGTTCGCGATTCGCGCCGGCGGGGGCGAGGTGCTGGAGCTGCGCCCCGACGCGCAGGAGCCCGGCGTGCTGCTGGTGCGGATGCGCCTCTCCGCCGATGCGCCCGCACAGCGCCCGGCGCCGGTCGCGGTGCCGCTCTCCGCCGCAGCGCCAGCAACGCCCCCGGCGGTCTGGCGCGAGCCGGCGGACGAGGCGCCCCCCGTGCGCTCCACGCCGGGGGAGATGGAGGAGGTCACCGTCTTGATCGCGCGCGAGGACGCCGCACTGCGGCTGGACGGGTGCGGCGGCTTCGGGTTGCCGCTGCTGGAGCCGGAGGAGCGCGCGCAGCTCCTGGCCTACAGCCTCATCGGTGACGTGCTGGGCGGGCTTCAGACCCGCCAGATCGCGCTCGGCTCCCCCGCCTGCGCGGCCGACCTGCGCGCGGCGGAGCAGGCGTTCGCCGGCGAGACGGCGCGGCTGGGGCTGGCGGCGCAGCCGCGGCTGTTCCGCGAGGCCCTCGCGCAGCAGGCACCGCCGGCCGCGGTGCGGGCCTTCACCTCCCACGCCTGAGGGGCGACCATGCCAGACTACAGCCACGCGCGCCGCGAGGCCCGCGCCAGCGTCGTGTACGCGGGGCCCGGCCTTTCGGGGAAGACCACCAACCTGGAGTACATCCAGGCGGCGATGGGGCATGGCGAGCTGGTGGGGATCAACACCGAGGGGGAGCGCACCGTCTTCTACGACCTCCTCCCGGTGAAGCTGGGCGAGCTGCCGGAGGGGTGGCGGCTGACCATCAACCTCAAGACGGTGCCCGGGCAGATCCAGTACATCGGCGCGCGCAAGCTCGTGCTGCGCAAGCCGGACGCGGTAGTCTTCGTGGCGGACAGCTCGGCGCGGCGCCTGGAGGCCAACCGCTACGCCCTAGACGACCTGCAGCGCATCCTCATCGACAACTCCCACGACCTGCGGAGCGTGCCGCTGGTGATGCAGTACAACAAGCGCGACCTCCCCGATCGCATGCCGCTCGCCGAGATGCAGGAGATCCTGAACCCCGGCGGCGCGCCGGCGTGGGCTTCCAGGGCGGTGGATGGCGTAGGGGCTTTCGGCACGCTGGGTGAGGCGGTCTCCCTCGTCCGCCAGCGCGTAGTGGCCGAGCTCGCGGCGCGCATGGGTGTGGGACTCGCGGCGGTGTAACGCGGGCTTCTACAGATTGGCCTCACGCGAAGGCGCTAAGACGCGAAGAAAGCTCGCGCACTTCCTTTCCTTTGCGGCTTCGCGCCTTTGCGTGAGATGCTTTTGCCGTACCGGGAAAAGAAGATTGCGTTTTCGGGAACCGCACCCGCTTACCCGCGGTATCTACCTGCAGGCGCCATCGTGGCGCCGCGGGGAAGGCCGCTGGCTCCGCTCCCCGCCAATGAACCACTCTCTCCCCTCGAGGCACCATGCTGCACCACTCCCTCCGCCGTACCGCGCGCCGTGCCCGGCGCGGATTCACCATGATCGAGCTGATCGCCGTGGTGGCGGTGATCGCGATCCTCGTGGGCGTCGCCCAGATGAACTTCGGGCAGACCAAGGAAGATGCCTACGAGCGCGCCATGGAGAGCGACGCCAAGAACTTCATGACCGCGCAGGAGCAGCACTACAACCGGCAGGACCAGTACATGACCAGCGTGCAGACCCCCGGAACCGCCGCCACCGCGACCGCCGGATCGTTCCGCCTCACGGACGACGTCGGGATCAAGATCACCACGGGCGGGCAGACCGGCTACACGGCGGATTTCGTGCACCGGAAGTTCAAGACCCGCACCTGCCGCGTGGTGTACTCCACGGCCGCGGGCGCGCGCGTCACCTGCACCAGCGTCACCGAAGCGGCGTGGCCCGGCGGCACCGGCTACACCTTCCAGGATAGCTGAGCCGAACCGTTGGAGGCCGGACGCCTGAACGCTGTCGGAACGCGGCGGCGGAGCACGGCGGCGGCGAAACACGACGGCGGCCCGCAAAGAGATCCTGGCGGGCCGCGGTGGTTTGGGGTGCGAGGAGTGGCGGGGGCGGGGGCGGCGTGGTGAGGCTAGGTGGCCGGCAGGGGCCCGGCGGTTGAAACCGCTGCAACAACCGCGGGAAGCCTGCCTTCGCAGGCTCTTGGGGCGGGCGCCGGGGCCCGCATCCCGGGGCGGTGGGTGCCGCGGCCCGCATCGCCGGGGGCTGAAGCCCCCGGCTGGAACGACGGGAAGACGGCTGAAGCCGTCTAGCGCGCCGCGGCCAGTCCGCGCAGGCACTTTGCGACCGGCCGGGATCTCGCCCGCGAGTCCGCGAAGGCGGACTTTGTGCCGTGGTTGCCGCGAGTTTACTCGCCCCCCTTAGCCACCCCCCTGGCCACCCGCCGGGGTGCTCGGCTGGGCCTCCAGGCGCTTGCAGGCGGCGAGGAGGTGCTCGCGGATGGCGCCCTCGGCCTGGGCGGCCTGGGTGCGGCAGAGGGCGACCTGGTCCTGCTTCGTCTCCCGGTGCGGCACCGGCTTCGTCTCCACGCCGCGGACGGCGCGGGTGATGGAGTCGCTGTAGGCGGCGCGCTTCTGGACCACCGCCGCGGACTCGGCGGGGGTGAGTTGCGGCTGCGGCACCTCGAGCACCGTCTCCTGGTCCTCGGCGGGAGCGGGGGGGCTCTGCGGCGGCTCGTCGTCGCCGCCGCAGGCGGCCAGGGCGGCGATCGTCAGCAGGGCGGCGGCGGTGATGCGGATCGGCATACGTGTGGCTGGGCGTGGGTGGCGAATACGGAAAGCTCGAACGGCGAGAGGCCGCCCACGAGCAGGTCGTGGACGGCCTCGGCTACCGGCGGGCGCGGATCAGGGCTTGGACTGCTGGCCGATCAGCGCTTCCAGGCGGGCGAGACGCGCCTCCAGCTCGGCGTTGCGGGCACGTAGCGCCTCGATCTCGGCGGCCTGCCGCGTGGTGCGCTCGTCGAGCGCCTTGACGCCCGCGAAGTTCACGCCGTCGATGTCCAGCAGGCCGATGCTCTTGTTGTCGACGCCCACCCCGAACGCGGCGTGGAAGTCCTCGGCGAAGGGGCCGATGTGCCGCACCTGCGTACCCTCGGCCGTGTAGCTCCACCGGTTCACCGGCACGCCGCGGATGCGGCTGAGGATGTCGTCGCTGTCGACCCCCTCGAAGCGCTCCTTGAGCGTGCGGCTGGACGAGCAGGAGAACACGCCCGAGCCGGCCGGCAGGTTGCACCCGGTGGTCAGGGTGGCGTTGGTGCGGAAGCGGTACCCGCCCGCGGCGCGCACGGCGAACTCGTTGTTGGCCACTGCCTCGATGGAGTCCGTGGTGGAGGCGTCGCCGAAGACCTTGGCGCCCGTGTGGCCGTTGGTGCTGGCGCGGTAGCCGAACGCCATCGAATAGTCCGCGTCGGCCGTGGTGGTGTAGCCGATCGCCACCGCCGCGTCACCGTCAGACCAGTTGTTCTGGCCGATGGCGACGCCCGCGTGGTCAAGCACATCGTTGTTGAGGCCGAACGCAAGGCCGCAGGTGCCGATGTGGGTGCCCGCGCCCCACACCTTGTTGCCGCTCCCCAGCGCCATGCCGCACTGCGCGGAAGCCTCGACGGTGTTCTGGTTGCCCATGGCGAAGGAGTAGATCCCCGCCGCGGTGCTCAGCGCGCCGCCGGCCCACGAGTAGTAGCCGATGTTCGACTCGTCGAACTGGCCGCCCGCATCGGCGTAGCCGGCGCGGAAGGCGACCTTCTGGGGGTGCCACATCATCCGCCAGCCGGCGCCGGAGGCGGGGATGATGCCGTAGCCGATCTGCCCCAGCGCCACCATGCCGCCGGCGCTGTCCACGCGGAAGCGGTCGCCCGCGGGCGAGCCCGAGCGGAGCTGGAGGAGGATGTCCGACTGCGCGGCGGCCGGCATTGCGGTGGCGGTGAGCGCCGCGGCGGCGAGCAGAGTCTTCACGATGCGCTGCATCTGGATACCGTTGGGTAAGGGGTGGTGGCTAGAGAGGAAGGTTTACGAGGGCCGGACGCGGATGCGGAAGCCGGCGCTCCGGAGCCTGCCGCCCTGCACTACGATGCGGCCGCCCGTGACGTTGATGTTGCTGGTGGCGGAGTACGTGCCCAGCACGCGGAGGTTGCGCACGTCGAAGTTGCTGAGCCCGCCGCCGATCGTGCTCGCGGTGCCGGCCAGGATCAGCCGGCCCGTTCCCAGGAAGTGGCCGTTGTTTCCGAGCGCGACGCTTCCGTTCACGGTGAAGTCGAACGCGCCGAGGTTGATGAACGGCTGCACCGCGGTGCCGTCCGTCATCGTGACCCCCGCGATGGTCTGGTTCTGCACCAGGAGCGGGTAGTTCACGCGGTCGCCGGGGATGATCACCGAGTCCTGCACGCCGGTGGTCATGTTCTCCAGCCAGTCGCCGTTCTCGGACCACAGGGTGTTCACGTTCCCCGTCCAGGTGCGCGTCATCCCGTTCACGAGCACGGTGGTCTGCCCCTCCAGCCGGCGCCCGCGGGCGAACAGGGTGGAGGTGCCGTAGGTGGTGTAGTTGGCCACCTGCGTCGCGGCTCCGGCCAGGAGGCCCGCCGCCACCGGCATCGTCGCCGTGAGGTCCGTGGAGCTGAGCACCGTGGTGTCCGCGGTCAGCGCGTTCACGTTGCCGTAGCGGTCCATCGACCGCACGACCACCGGGTACGGCATGCCGTAGTGCGCCACCTGCGCGTCGCCCGCGGTGAAGTTCGCGCCGCAGGCGTCGAGCGATTCGCCGGGGCGGTACATGGCCAGCCGGGTGTACGCCGCGGGCTCCGTGATCAGCGTCTCAGGCGCGCCCGCGATGCCGGCGGTGCGCACGGCGCAGATGCTGCGCTGGCCGGGGTAGTCGGTCACGAAGGGCGACCGGGCCGGGCTGCCGGGAAGCACCGTCACCGCCGTGGCGCCGAGCGCGGTGGCGCGCGCGTGCAACAGCCGCACCGCCGTCGTGTCGGTGCTCTCCTCGATCGACTCCGTCATGCGCGTCTCGCTGTCCTGCACCGCGATCAGCTTCACGACCACGGAGAAGATGTCGCTGGCGTTGCCGGCGGGGGAGAGCGGCAGGCGGTAGGTGAGCGTCACCACGCCCGCGTAGTCGTTGTCCGACGCGGCGGCGGGCAGCGTGCGGCTGCTAGCGTTGGAGGGGTTACGCACCACGAAGCCGTACGGCATGATCCCCGTCACGCCCGCGGGAAGCGTGATGCCGGCGACCTCGGCCTCCTCGAACACCTGGAGCGCGTCGGGAAAGATGGAGCGCATCTTCCCGTCGCCGCCCATCGCCACGGCGCCCGTGGGAACGATCTTCGACGGGAGCGGCGCCGCGGCGTCGGTGCCGTCGAAAAGCTTGACCGACGAGAACGGCGTGCCCGTGAGGGCGGTGGCCGTCATCACCGGGATCAGCGTCAGGTTCGTGAGCGGCGCCCCGGTGCCGTTGCGTAGGCGGTAGGTGAAGGAGATGTACCGCTGCCCGCCTTCGCCGCGGCTTCCCTCGATGAAGGAGCTCGCGGAGATCTGCTCGATGCTGATGGCGGCCGCGACGGGGGTCAGCGCCATGCTCACCCCTTCCGGCGTGAGCCGGACGGCGCTGGCGCTGCTGGACGGCGTGGGGCCGCCGATGCCCGTCATCTTGAACTCGTACACCCCCACCGGGAGCGGAGCCGGACCGGTCGGCGTCTTCTCCACGGGTGGGGCTGTGGGCTGGTCCGCGCAGGCGCTGAGTGCTAGGAGCAGCGCCATGCCGCGAATGGCACGATGATACGACACGTGTACCCTGGCCCTACTAAAAGGTGGAAGGATGCGGTGTGGCGGGGACTGGGTGGGGCTATGGGCCGGCGGGCGGGGCCGCCGGCCGGGTCAGTTACAGCCGGCGGTCCGTGATGAGCGGTCCGCCGCCACTGAACTGCAAGGTGATCTCGGTAAGCCGGCCGGCGTCTTCCACCATGGGCGGCGTGAACGGCTGCCTCGGCGCGGACGGCGACGGCGCGTGGGTCGGGGAGTTTGGCTGCTCCGCCATGTGCATCGTATGGTCTGGGAACTCGGGCAGAATCAAGCGCTGGAACTGCGGAGGCGGTGCAGCGGCTACTTTTCGCGGGACTATAATTATCGATTCCCCCGCGGTTGTCAAGCACTTCCTTGTGCTTGCGCGAAACTGCAACCTGTTCTCACGTACGATTTTGCGCTGCCGCCGACGCGAGAAGCGCCGCCAAGTGCGCGGGTTTGTCCAAGGTGTCGCGTCCCAGGCGCACGTCGTGGGCGGGGAGGCGCGCGATGCGTGCGAGGAGGGCCAGGAGGGGGCGGGCGGAAACCGGGTCCGCCGCCAGCCAGGGCGAGTTGCGCAGGAGCCGGGTGAGCGCGTCCGCGGCGGTCGTGCGTTCCGTCCGCGTGGGCTCGTGCGCCTCCACGCGCGGAAAGAGGACCCCCGCCAGCGGCGCCGATGCACGTCGGCTTCCGGGGCCGAACAGTTCGTCGGGATCCACGGGGGAGCGCACGCCGAGCGACTCCCCGCGGGCGAAGCCGTCGTCCAGGGTGAAGCGGCGGGGGAGGCCGGTGGCGACGAGGGTGCCGGCGCCGTCCGCGTGGACCACCACCTGGTCGTCGGCCAGGTAGCCGTGCCCGGCGCGGACCAGGTTGGCGCACGTGGTCGTCTTGCCGCTGTGCGTGTCGCCGACCAGCACCCACGCCCCTCCGCCCGGCGCGACGACCGCCGCCCCGTGCAGAAGCGCCCGGTGCTGGCGCGCGAGCAGGAGCGCCGCCGAGATCGACAGCGCCTCGCGCACCCGGAGCCTTCCCTCGAACGAATCCTGCGCCCCCGCGGCTACTTCGACGCGAGCACGCAAGGCATCCAGCTCCACCATCCCGCCGACCTCCCCACCGTCTCCGATCAGGACGAGGCGCGCTCCCTCGATCCACCCCTCCATCCCCGGCCCGCGTACCGACGCCGTGCCGCTCGGGCGCGGAGGTGCGCGCCCTTCCACGAGCTCGATCAGCGCACGCACGGGATTCGGGCCCGCGGGCGGAAGCGGATACACCCAGTCCCCGGCGGCGCCCTCCAGCGCGGGCGCCACACGCAGGCCCAGCACGCCGTCGCCGAGGATGTCGCGGGAATCCGTGTGCATCAGGAACCCCTGGGCTGTTTCAGAGGCCCAGGACCTCGGTGCCCTGTTCGAAGACCACGTCGACGGGGATGCCGGCGCCGCTGACGCGGTCCAGGTCGGCGCGGAGCTGCGGATCCACGACGCCGTAGCGCGCCATGAAGGCGCGGACCGCCGCGGCGTCGCCGTTGCCCTGCAGGCGCAGGATCTCCGCGGAGAGCGCGTCCATCGCCGCCTGCATCTTCGGCAGGTCCACGCGGTAGGTGCCGCTGGGGTCACGGGTGAAGGCGCCGCGCTCTTCCAGGAAGTGGAACGTCGCCATGTTCGCCCGCCCATGCGCGTCCGACGCGCCGAAACGAACCGAGCGAAAGATCCCCGCCAGAAAGGTGACGTAGTTGTTCAGGATCGCCGCGCCGCTCATCTCGCCGCGGCGGGAGAGCTGCGTCACCATGTAGAGGCCCAGCACGTCCGCCTTTTCCTCTTCGAGCCCGCCCGCCTGCTCGCGCAGCGCCTCGCGCACGGTGCCGTGGCCGTTGATGGTGTTCTTGATGCCGAGCCCGTGCGCCACTTCGTGGAACATCGTGTTCTCGAAGAAGGCGTCAAAGGTCACGTTCGCCACCTGGTCCGGCGCGATCAGCAGCCGCGCGATCGGGTCCATGATGGCGTCGAACTTGGCCCGCATCGCGTTCTTGAGCTGAAGGCGGCGCGTCCCCTTTCGAAGCTGCACCTCCTCGTCGTTCGGGAGGTTGATGGCGATCGTCTTGGCGCCCGAGTTGGCCTGCCCCGCGTAGAAGACCGCGTCGTAGGCGTTCAGGTCGCTGTCGGTGCCCGGCGTCTCGCGCTTGTACTCCGCGGCAACGGGAAGGCCGCGCTGCAGCTCGGGAAGGAAGGCGGCGTAGCGCGCCAGACGGCGGCTCCACTCCAGGTCCTTGATCAGCACGTACCCCTCGGCGGCGGCCTTGTAGCCGAAGAGGGCGTCCTCGTACGTCTCGATGGGGCCGATCACCACGTCCAGCGTGTTGTCCTTCATGTCCAGCCACGCCAGGTCGCTGGGCTGGTACTGGTCGTTGAGGAGGGCGTCCGCGCGCAGCTCCAGATAGCGGCGCAGCGACGCCTGCGGTGCCAGCGCCGCCGCCTGTCGCAGGAGCGCGGAGGCACGGCGCATCTGCGGCGCGTACGCCACGTGGAAGGGCACCGCGTTCAGCCGTCCGCCCTCGCGCCGCACCACCGTGTACAGGCCGCGCAGCGAGTCCGCCCGCGCGCCGCCGCCTGCCACCGCGCGCTCGAACTCCTCCTTTGTCATGTCTGAGGGATAGAAACGCGCCCCCTCCGGCTTGGCGCCCACGCCCGCCACGAAGGGAGCATCGCCCTGCAGCCGGTCCCACGGCCCATAGTTGATCTCGGCGAAGCGGCGCGTGCTGGGGTTGCGCAGCGACGTGAGCAGCGAGTCGCGGCTCCCGTACGCCTGCATCCAGAAGATCTCGTCCATCTCGCGCGCCGCCTGGATCAGGAGCGGGATCATCCTGCGCTCGGCGGGCGTGAGGGCGCTCAGGTTCGCGGTGAGGCGCACCGTGCGGTACGTGGCCACGCGCGCCGCCATCGAGTCCTGCGCCTGCGCGGCGGCGGGCGTGGACGCGGGCTGCGGATCGGCCACGGGCGCGGCGGGCGCGCAGGCGGCAAGGAGGAGGGCGGTGCCCAGCAGCGGGCTTCGGATCGTCATGAGATTACACGGGTCCCGGGTGATGTGGATTGGCGCAGCGCTCAGAATGACGGTGCGCGGCGCAAACGGCAATCTCGGCTACGCCACCGCGGCCGCCGCGGCGCGCCCCGCCGCGCGGCCGGAGAAGAGGCAGCCGCCCAGAAAGGTGCCCTCCAGCGCGCGGTAGCCGTGCATCCCGCCCCCGCCGAACCCCGCCGCCTCCCCCGCCGCGTACAGGCCGGCGAGAGGCTCGCCGTCGCGGGCAAGGACGCGCGAGTCGAGGTCCGTCTGCAGCCCGCCCAGCGTCTTGCGGGTGAGGATGGAGAGGCGCACGGCGATGAGCGGGCCGGCCTCGGGGTCCAGGATGCGGTGCGGCTTAGCGGTGCGGATGAGCCGGTCGCCCAGGTAGCGGCGCGCGCCGCGGATGGCGTTGATCTGCGCATCCTTGGTGAACTCGTTGGCCACCTCGCGGTCGCGCGCCACGATCACGCGCTCCACCTCGGCCGCGTCCAGCAGCGGCTCGCCCACCAGCGCGTTCATCCGCCGCACCAGCTCGGGAAGGGTGCGCTCCACGATGAAGTCGGCGCCCTGACTCTTGAACGCCTCCACCGGCGCGGGCGCCCTGCCACCGCGCGCACGCCCCGCCACCTGGATCCAGCTTCGGCCGGTGAGGTCGGGGTTCTGCTCGCTCCCGCTGAGCGCGAACTCGCGGGCGATGATGCGCTGCGTGAGGATGAACCAGGAGTGCTCGCTCCCGGTCTTCGACAGGTGCGCCAGCGTCCCCAGCGTGTCGAAGCCGGGAAAGAGCGGCGCGGGAAGGCGGTTGCCGCGCGCGTCCAGCCACACGGACGACGGCCCGGGGAGGATGCGGATGCCGTGGCGGCTCCAGATGGGGCTCCAGTTCTCGATCCCCTCCACGTAGTGCCACATGCGGTCGCGGTTGATGAGGCTGGCACCCGCATCCTCCGCGATCCCCAGCATGCGGCCGTCCACGTGGTCGGGAACGCCGGAAAGCATCCGCCGGGGCGGGGTGCCCAGCCGTGACGGCCAGTTGCGCCGCACCAGGTCGTGGTTGGCGCCGATGCCGCCCGAAGCCACGATCACCGCCTGCGCGCGGATCTCGAACCCGCCGGCCACGCCACGCGAGCTGGCCTGGCCCCGCTCCGCCTTGCTCGGCTCCAATACCTCGCCGCGCACCCCGTCCACCACGCCGCCGGTCATGGTGAGCTCGCTCACGCGGTGGCGGAAGCGAAAGGTGACCAGGCCGCGCCGCTCCGCCTGGCGCACGCGGGCCACAAAGGGCTCGATGACGCCCGGCCCCGTGCCCCAGGTGACGTGGAAGCGGGGGACGGAGTTGCCGTGCTCGGTGGCCAGGTAGCCTCCGCGCTCGGCCCACCCCACGATGGGAAAGAAGCGCACGCCCTGCCCGCGGAGCCAGGCACGCTTCTCCCCGGCCGCCCAGGCGACGTACGCCTCGGCCCAGCGGCGGGGCCAGAGGTCCTCGTCGCGGTCGAAGCCGGCGGAGCCCATCCAGTCCTGCAGCGCCAGCTCGTGCGAGTCGCGGATGCGCAGGCGCCGCTGCTCGGGCGAATCCACCAGAAAGATCCCGCCGAACGACCAGAATGCCTGCCCGCCCAGCGACGCCTGAGGCTCCTGCTCCACGATCGTGACGCGCCGCCCCGCGTCCGCCAGCTCCGCCGCGGCCACGAGCCCCGCCAGCCCCGCCCCCACCACCACGACGTCGGTCTGCACGATCATCCTCCCAATGCGTTAAGCTATTCGGACGATGGCACCAGTGCGTCCACTTCGGCGCGCTCGGCATCGGTCAGCCGCCAGGCGGAGGCGGCGGCGTTGGAGCGGACCTGATCGGCGGAGGTGGCGCCCGCGATGACGGAGACGACTTCGCGGCGCGCCAGGAGCCAGGCGAAGGCGAGCTCCAGCAGCGTGTGCCCGCGCTCCTCCGCGAAACGCGCCAGCCGCTCCACGCGGTCCAGGTTCTCGTCCGACAGCAGCTCCGCGTAGCGCCCGCCCGCGGTGATGCGCGTGCCCTGGGGCGGAGCCTGGCCGCGGCGGTACTTCCCCGTAAGCAGCCCGCTCGCCAGGGGGAAGTAGGGGATGAAGGCCAGCCCCTGCCGCGCGCACTCGTCCAGCACGCCCTGCTCGGGGTCGCGGTGGAACAGGGAGTACTCGTTCTGCACGCTCTCGAAGCGCGCGCCGGGGGCCGCCTCGCGCGCCTCGCGGAGCTGATCCACCGAGAAGTTGCTGCACCCGATCTCGCGCACCTTGCCGGCCCGCACCAGCTCGTCCAGCGCGCCCAGCGTATCCGCGATGGGAACCGAGGAGTCGGGCGTGTGGAGCTGGTAAAGGTCGATGCGGTCGGTGCCCAGGCGGCGCAGGCTGTCCTCCACCGCGCGGCGAATGTAGTCCGGGTGGGCGCCGTGGCGCTCGTCGTCCATCTTCATCCCGAACTTGGTGGCGAGCACCACCTCGCCGCGACGCGGGCCGAGGGCGCGGCCCACGTACTCCTCGCTGAGCCCCTTGCCGTAGATGTCCGCCGTGTCGAAGAAGTTCACGCCCGCGTCGAGGGCGGCGTGCACCACGGCGCGGGTGGCCTCCGCGTCCAGCCGCGGGCCGAAGTTGTTGCATCCGAGCCCGACCACCGAAACGGTGAGCGAGCCGAGGGTCCGTGTATCCATTCCGTCTTGTCTCCAGCGCGATTCGTGAGGGTTCGCCGCGCCTCTGCAAATCGCAAACCTCCCAAACAGCAAGCTCACGCGGAGACGCGGAGACGCAGAGGGGCGGAGGAAACTCCTTGACTTTTCTCTGTGTCTCTGTGTCTCTGTGTGAGCCATGCGGTTGCGGTTTTTCGCGCCTCCGCGTCTCCGCGTGAGACCCTTCTTTTCCCCGCCTGAAAGAATGACCGACGCACGGGAGTTCCGCCGCGATGCGTACCGCGTGCTGTTCGTGATCGCGGGCGCGTACAACCTGGCGTTCGGGGCTTGGGCGGGGCTCTTTCCCGGCGCATTCTTTCGATGGTTCGCGATGGAGGCGCCGCGCTACCCCTCCATCTGGGGGTGCCTGGGGATGGTCGTGGGGGTGTACGGCCTCCTCTACCTGCACGCCGCGCGGCGGCTGGAGGAGGCGTGGCCCATCATCGCGGTCGGGCTGCTGGGGAAGGTGCTGGGGCCGGTCGGGCTGGCGCTGACCGCGGCGCGCGGCGGCGACCTCCCGTTGCGCATGCTCGCCCTGCTGGCGCTCAACGACCTGGTCTGGTGGGTCCCCTTCGGCGCGTTCCTGCTGGAGGGGAAGCGCGGGGCGGAGCGGGTGCGCGCAGTGGCGCCGTACCTGTGCGCGGCGCTCCACGCGGCGGCGGGGCTGGCGATGCTCCTCGTGCTGCGCGGCGGTACGGAAGCGGAGGCGGACCCCGTTGCACGCGCCGCGTACGTGGCCGCCCACGTCGGGCTCTGGCGCGCGGGCTTCGCCGTGTGGATGGCGGCGGGGATGAGCGTGCTTGCGTTCTACGCGTGGTGGGCCCGGGCCGTGCGCAGCCGCCGGCTGGGCATCGCGGCGCTCGTGGTGGCCGGCGCCGGCCTGGCGTGCGACCTGTTGGGCGAGGCGCTGTACGTCGGCTGGCTTCCGTGGCTGGCGGGCGACGTGGCGCGCTTCGTCGCGGTGCAGCGGACCGGGACCGTGCTCACGGCGGTCTTCGCGAACGGCTTCTACACCATCGCGGGGATCATGCTGACGCTTGGCACGCC
This sequence comes from Longimicrobium sp., assembly GCA_036387335.1. NCBI lineage: Bacteria > Pseudomonadati > Gemmatimonadota > Longimicrobiia > Longimicrobiales > Longimicrobiaceae > Longimicrobium > Longimicrobium sp. The sequence continues at coordinate 5,562 of DASVTZ010000042.1, read as the reverse complement.
GGGGCTCCCGCGGCACGTGCGCGCGCTGGCGTGGATCGTGTGGACGGCGGGGATCGTGCTCAGCGTGTGCGGCGCGATGGGGTCGGCGGCGGGGCTGGTGGCGAGCTCGGGCATCCTCTTCCCCGCCCTCGTGCTCCTGGCGCTCGCGGCCGCGCGGGCGCTGCGATGAGGCGGGTGGTGGTGCTGGGCGGCACCGGCTTCTTCGGCCGCTCCGCGATGGAGATCCTGCGCGATGCCGGCATCCCCGCGCTCGCCGCCGCCCGCCGCTCCGCTGAGCTCACGCTCGATGCCGAGGACCCCGCATCGCTGCGCCGAGCCCTCCGCCCCGGTGACGTGGTGCTGGACGCGGCTGGCCCCTTCCAGGCGCGCACCCCCGCGCTCGCCGAAGCCGCCATCGAGCTGGGGTGCGACGTGGTGGACATCGCGGATGCATCCGCCTACGTGCGCTCGATCCTGGCGCTCGGTGAGCGTGCCGCCGATGTCGGCATGCGCCTCCTTCCCGCGTGCAGCACCTGCTCCGCCGTGTCGTCCGCGATGGTGGCGTGGAGTGGGCTGCCGCATCCCGTTCGCCTCACGGCCTTCCTCGTCCCCACCACGCGCTACACCGCCGTCGCCGCGACGGCCGCATCGCTGCTGGCGGGCCTGGGACGACCGATCCCCGTGCTGCGCGATGGTGCGGTGCGGCGGGTACGCGGCTTCACCGAATCGCGGCGCTGGCCCGCGGGCACGCCGCTCGGTGCGCGTCGTGGCTGGATCTTTGACACTCCGGACGGCGACCTCCTCCGGCTCTCACACCCCACGCTCGCCACGGCGGAGGGGTTCGTCGATCCCAACGTCGCGGGCCTCGCGGGCGTGCTGGCGCTGGCGGCGCGCGTCCCTCCGCTCCGCGCCGCCATGACGCGCACGATGCCCGCCGCGCTCCCCCTGGTGCGGCTGCTGGGGCGGGAGCACGGCGGGTTCGGGTGCGAGGTGGAGGATGCATCGGGCGCCGTCGTCCGGCTGGTGCTCACCGCCCCGCGCGATGCGTACCGGCTTGCCGTCATCCCCGCCGTCCTCGCCGTCCGCTCGATCCTCGACGGGCGGATGGGCGGCCCCGGCGTCATCCCGCCGCACGCCCAGGTGGATGCGGCGGAGCTGCTCGATGCGGTGCGGGCGAGCGGGTTCGAGCTGTCCCGATCTTCCTGAAAGCTACCGCCGCACCTGCCCCGCGACGGGGCGGTCCGCGATGCCGAGGTGCCGCTCCACCTCCTGCTCGATGTACATCGCCTGGTCGCGCTCGGGGAGGCCGGTGACGAGCTTGACCAGGCGGCCATCCTTGCTGCGCGCCCGCACCGAGTAGGTGATCGTGGTGCCGTTGCGGCCGCGGCTGACGTGCTCCTCGCAGTAGAGCTGCTCCAGCGCATCGGTGGCGATCTGACGGTTCCCCATCCAGGGGAGCGGCCCGTGGCGCACCGTCAGGACTCCGTCCGCCACCACGATCTCGGTGCTGTTGACGAACAGCGCGGCCGTGAAGTAGGCCAGGAAGAGCCCCACCGCCACGTGCAGCAGCGGAAAGAGCATCAGCACCCAGGCCCCGGTGCTGAACGCCATCACGTACCAGAACGTCAGGAACCCGAACCAGACCACGCAAAAGAAGACCAGGAAGATGGCCGTCCACGCGTACCATCGCCGCTCGATGCGCAGCCCTCCCGCGGCCGAGTGCACCGTCAGCCGCTCGGGGAGCGGCACCGGGAGCGGCGGCGCTGGCGCGAGCGAACCATCCTGCATCAGCACGGCCCCCTCGGCGCTATCGCGCGGGGCGGGCGCGGCGTTGGGCGCGGCCTCCAGGTTCACGAGCGACTGGCACTCGCGGCAGCGCGCGTACATCGTGCTCAGGTTCATGTCGGCGGCCTGGATCTGCGCTCCGCAGGTCGGGCACTTGAGCGTGCGGCTGGTCGGCATGGGTTTCGGCTGGCGAAAAGCGTTACTCCGCGGATGATCGCGCGATGAACAGCGTGTGAGGTCCGCCGGCGGTGGCGTGCGCCCGCACCCGCACGACTTCGACGCTGAGCCCTGCTGCGCGCAGCACGTTCTCGAAGCGCGGATCGTCGTCGGCCGACCAGTAGGCGATTCGGCCGCTGGGGCGCAACGCATCCGCCGCCACGCGAACGCCTCGGCTTCGGTAGAGCTCCGCGTTACCGCCGGTGGTCAGCGCGTCGGCGCCGTTGTCGACGTCGAGCATGATGGCGTCGTACGCGCCGCGGCCCTCGCGCAGCACGTCGGTGACGTCGGCGTGCCGCAGTTCCACGCGCGGGTCGGCCAGCGCATCGGCGGCGAGCGGGTACTCCGAGTTGCGGTTCCACTCGATGATCCCGTCCACGATCTCCGCGACCACCACCCGCGCGTCCGCCGGGAGCACGCGCAACGCGGCCCGCAGCGTGAACCCGAAGCCCAATCCGCCGATCAGGACACGCGCACCGCCGCTCCTCTCCAGCGGCCGGCACACCTGCTCCGCGAGCTGCTCCTCCGAATGGTAGCGCCGCGTGGACATCAGCTCCACGCCCGCCACGCGGATGGAGTAGTCGCGGTCGTGCCTGTACAGCGTCAGCACCGTCCCATCCGGCGCCGTCGCCTCACCCAATCGTTCGAGTCGCTTCAAACTGCCGCCTCAGACAGAGCCACGGAGGCCGAATGACTGCTCCAAAGGGCACACGTTTCGATCACCTCCGTTCGCCCGGTGGCGGTGTTCTGGCGGAGGGTAGACGCGTGTCTCGGCCGCGTTAAATTGGGGGAGAGGCACATTCTAACGGAGGCCGAGATGGCGACCAAAAAGCCGTGGCGCACGGTGCTCACCGGCACCTCCATGGGGCGCTTCACGCGCGAACAGATCCGCGAAGCAATGGATTCCGTGTCGTCCAAGAGTTCGGCGGGACGGACGGAGGTGCGTCGAAGAACGATGGCTCCGCTAAGAGTAAATCTGAAGGCGGAGAGCTACCCACGTTCTGCGGGGCTCTGCACGTTAGTGTCAAAACGGAAAGCGCGCTCCGGTTGACGGAGGGTACCCAGTAAAGTAAATTCGAGTCAATCATAGCCCCCACGCCTCTCGTGGCGAACGAAAGTTCGTCTGACGCGCACCAGGGGGCTTATTTTTTGTCCCTCTCGAATTCGATCCCGTGGCTCCCAGGCCCACGACCGCGTACACCAAACCGGCATTCCCTCCCGCGGCGCTTCTCGCGCATCTGCAGCGTCGCGGGCTGAGCGTTGGCGACCCGATCCGCGCGCTCGGAGCCCTCGAGCACGTCGGCTATTACCGGCTGCTCATCTACATGCGCCCGCTGCAGCAACTCCCGGCGAAGACTTTCCTGCCAGGGACGACGTTTGAAGCGGTGCTGGATCTCTACCACTACGACCGCGAGCTCCGGTTGCTATGTCTCGACGCGATCGAGCGCATCGAGGTGGCACTGCGGGCGGCGATCGTGAGCCAGGTCGCGGTCGCTCACGGCCCTCACTTCTTTCTGGATCCCCAGCAGTTCGAACGTCTGGATGGCTTCGTGGAATTTTTCCAGACCGCCACGCGCGCCAAGTACCTGGGCATCCAGCATTATCGCGATCACTACGGCGCTCCTGACCTTGCGCCGATCTGGACGATCATGGAGGCGATCACGTTTGGGGCGCTTTCCCGGCTATACTCCGGCCTCGTGATTCGCCACAGAAAGGCGATCTCCGGCCGGTTCGGGTTCGATGAGAAGATCCTCGTCTCCTGGTTCCGCTCGATGAACATGCTCCGGAACATGTGCGCCCACCACAACCGCCTCTGGAACTTTCACATGCTCGTTGACCAGCCTATGGCCGCCAAGCGCTTCAAAACGGAGATGATCCGCACCGATCGCTTCTACGCGCGAGCCGTAGTTCTGATCGCGTTGCTCCATCACGTAGCTCCGGCCTCCGGCTGGAAACAGCGCCTCGTCGAGCTGATCGACCGTTATCCAGCGGTGCCGGTATCCGCGATGGGATTCCCCGCGGACTGGCGGACCCGAACGTTCTGGCGCTAGCGGCCTCGCTGGAGGCTGCGACTCAGGACGGAACCGGCATCTGCTGCTCGTGAGGAGCGTCAGCGGCGAGAGCGGCGGTACAGGTACGCGGCGGAGAGAAGGTAGCCGCCGACCGCCCCCGCGACGGCCATGAGCGGGTCGAGGCCGGAAAGCAGGAGCCCCAGCGTCCCGCCCGCGGCGGTGCCGGCAGATGCGCCCGCGAATACGAGGCCGAACGGGACCCGGCGCAGCAGCGTCCATGCGCTGACGGGGACGAGCACGCCGCCCAGCACTCCGCCGACCACCGCCGCGAGCCCGTACGCCTCCACGATGTACGGGAACCCGCCGAGACCATCCACCACCAGGCTGAGGATGGCGAGGAGACCCACCCCGAGCACCGCGCCCACCACTCCACCCGCGAGGCAGAGCGCGACGGTGACACCCAGGGCGCGGGTGGGGCTGACGCGGCTCCCTACGTCGGCAGACATGCGCTCACCTCGACCGCTTCAGTAAGCGGCGGCGTGAGGTTCAGCACGCGCTGCGTGAACACCCGCGCGAAGCTGAACCCGGCCACCTGCCAGAACCACACGCTCGTCACCAGGAAGCCGATTCCGAATGCCAGCAGCCCTAGAAAGGAGAGGAGGAGCGCGGAAATCGTGATGCACCACGCCTTCCAGTAAGCGCGCCCGCCCTGAAAGGTACGGCCCAGCGCACGCACGGGATTGTAGATCTCCGTAGGATCGAAAGTGCGGCAGTAGTGCGTCATGTACCCCGGGATCGCGACGGTGGCGAGCGCGAGGAGGACCGCGGCGACAACGCCGAGCGCGACGCTCCCCCCGGACCACGCGAAGTACGCGAGCACGAGACCCGGCGTGTAGTAGTAGAGCATCCCCACGAAGGTGATCAACCCGTGCTTCAGGAGCTGGGGGAAATCGCGCCAGGAGGGCCACGCCGGGAGCCCCTGCTGCATCCGGTGCACCATCATGATGCGATGGCCCATGTTCAGGAGCCACCCGACCACGGGGATCAGGAGCAGCGCGGCCCCGAGAAGCACCTCGCGCCGGGCGAGACGGTTCTGCAGGGGGAACGCGTACGACGTGCGGAAGCTGAGAGGCGTGTGCAGATCGATCATGGAGGCCGCGGGTCACGGGTGGGAGCCTCAAGATGGTGCCCGGCCGCGGACGACACAAACCTTATCTCACACAGAGACGCGGAGTGGGAACAGAAAGGCGCAGAGGAACGACGTTGGTTCTCCTGTTACTTGCTGTTTGCCTCCGTGTCTCTGTGTGATTCTTCAAAGCGAAGCGCCGCCGCGACACAGGATCGCGGCGGCGCTCACTTCAGTTCTCACGGCACGCGCTACATGTCGACGCGGCGGCGGGCCTGGTTGACGCGGGCGGCGAAGGCGCGAGCCTCGGCGGGCGAGAAGCTCTCCATCACCTGCACGTCGTTCACCTGCACGTCCTTGAAGATCGAGTTGCCCTCGCGGTCCTCCAGGACCAGGCGGCCGTTCTCGTAGCGCGCCTCGCGCAGCTCGGACACCGGGTACTCG